>CALMKG010000204.1 GCA_937867175.1 uncultured Propionibacterium sp.
GGCCAGTGCCAGGTTGCGGGCGATCGGGTGGTCGCAGGCGGCATCGGTCTTGAGCATACTGTCGTCGCCGTGGAGCATCAGGCGCTGCCAGGCTTCTGCGCGATCTGCCGCGCACCAGATGGCGATCGGTTTTGCCTCGCCCTGGAAAGGTAGGAGAAAGGTGTAGATGGTTGTGCTGTCGAGACTGGCCAGTTCGGGTTCCAACTGTTTGCAGTAGGAGCAGTTGGGATCGCTGAAGACGGCTACCTTGCGTTGGCCGTTGCCGCGTACCGTCTTGATCGCATCGGCGAATGGCAGTTGATCGAAGCGGACGGGGGCCGCCGCCGTGCGCGCGGTTTCCGGGGCCGATCCTCGGGCGGCATTCGCACTGTTGGCCTGCGCCAGTTTCGGGCCCGTGATGTCGCGCAGGGTCGCGGTATCGAACAGGCGGCCGAAGAGGAAGTAGCGCGGGTTGCTGGCCGAGACGTAGGCCACGTTGCCGTTCATCCAGACTTCATAGAGGCCGCCGATGGGCGAGCGGGTGACTTCGGAGAAGTGCGTGTCCGGATGTGCTTTCTGCAAGGCCGCCAGCAGGCGCTTCTCGTCGGCCGTGGCGGCGTCGGCGCAGGCGAAGGTTCCCAGGAGTGTCGCGCTCAAGGCTGCGACGAGCACGCGCCGGGGCCGGCACAGGGGTTCAGTAGTTGCCATCGTCGGAGGTCTCCAGATAGCGGGTTTCGGGGGAGTTGAGGGAGTGGGCGAGACGCGCGGAAGACGGATCGCCCGTCGTCATGGGGACGTCGATGCGTACGCCCTTGGTGATCACCACGTCGACTTCGCGGCCGGCATCCACCTCGATGACCGGGAAGGTGTTCTCGGCGAGCTTGATGTAGTACTGGGCCAGCCGGTCCAGCGCCTTGCCGACGCCGCTGCCGAGACCGGCGCGGTAGGCCTCGGCACCGGAGGCGCTGGCGACCGTGCCCAGCGCCGAGGTGCTGTATTCCGTCGATGAGGTAGCCAGACCCTGGCCGATGCCGCTGACCACGCCGGCCAGCAGCGCATTGGCGAGCATCTGGCCCTGCTTGGTGACCAGCCGCCCGCGCATGCCGACCTTGCCGTCCTCGCCATAGACGCTGCCCTGGATCTTCACTTCCAGCGTGGCGCCGTCGGCGCGCACGCAGGACAGGCTCTCGGTGCGCAGGTAGGCGCGCTCGGAACTGATGTCGCCGTAGCCGGCCGCGATCACGAAGCACTCGCGGTATTCGGCGCGGAAGCGGTTGGGCAGGACCGAGTTGTCCGAAAGGCGGATCAGGACCGGGTGGGGATTGGACTGGGACTGGCCGCCGGTCGGCGCATCCAGCCCGCCCAGCAGCGTGCCGCGGGTAAAACTCACCGGCAGGAAGGTGGAGACGGTCCGGGCAAGCGCTTGCGACGTGCTGCCCGAGGCTGGGTCCGCATTGACACCGGTATTCGCGACCGGCGCGCCGGAGCCGGTGTGGGATCGGTCCGCGACGGTGATGCGTGTGATCGCGGGCTGCGGTGCCGCCAGCGGCGTCGAGAGCAAGGCGTCGCCCGGGGCGCCGCTGGGCATCGCGCCCGCGGGCGACCCTTTGGAAGGCGGCGGGGCAGGGGGCAGGCTCGCCGCCGGCGGCAGGGCGGTCGGCGTGGTAGCGGCGGCGGCCGGCGCCGCCGGGGTGGCGGCCGCTTGCTGTGCCGAGGTCAGCCGCTGTTCCAGGTCCGCGAAGCGCTGCATGGTCTTCGCTTCGAAGGCTTGGGCGTTCTTGTTGAGCCGTCCTTGCTCTTCGCGTTCGTTCTCGTATTGGGCGAGCTTGCGTCCGGCCGTGCCTACCCACTGATCCACCGGATTGACCTGGCCGCCGGGTGGCATCACGCCGATGTTGGTGACCGCACTCGGTTGCCCGGCGGACGCTTGGGCGGTGCCGGTCTTCGGAGGATTGCCGGTGAAGGCGAAGATCAGCCAGAGCAGCCCGACCCCGCTGGCCAACAGAGCGCCGAGCATGGCGTATTGGCGTTGCCGGGGGGAAAGGTGCTGCAACACGTGCTGCGACAGGCGTTGCGGCAGGCCACGCAAGGACTGGAAGGGCTGTTGCGGCGTGGTCATGGCGCCTCTCCTCGGCGGATCACGTAGACGCTGGTGCTCTCGCCGGGGCGCAGGTTGTGCTGCTCGATACTGACGCCGGCGACACCGCCAGCCTCGCGATCGAACTCCTGTTCGGCCAGCACCATGGGGGCATTGCTGACGTTCTGCAGCAGGTACTTCTCGCCGATCAGGCCGCGTCCTTCGTACTGGCGTACCAGCGAGAAGCGCACCTCGATCCACAGGGGAACCGAGCGCTGGATCTCTTCGACCCGGACGTCGGGCGGCACCCGGTCCGAAGCCATCGCCAACAGCAGCGCCTTCATTGCGCGGACCGGGTTGGGTGACGGTCCGGCTCCGGCCTGGGCCGCTGTGGCTGGCTTCAACGCCCTGGGCGTCTTGTCGCGGATGACGATGGTGTCGGCGGGCGTGTCCGCGCGGCGCAGCAGCAGCGTGTAGGTGGTGCTCGCCGAGGAGACGAACAGGTTGATCGGTTTCACGGAATCGCCGACCGGGCGAACGTAGATTTCGCCCTTGTCGCGGTCGCACTCGAGCATGACCTCGCCGGCCGGATTGATCGCCAAACTGACGCCGCCGCCGGGCGCTGTGTTGCTCATGCCCGGCGTGGCGGGAAGGGCCGTCGCCGCGCCGCAATGACTCGAATGGATGTTGCCGAACACGTCGGTGATCGGCGCCCCGTCGATGCGGATGCGGGTTGGCTCCTTGATCGACACGATGGCTTCGACCGACACGCCGTCACTGGCCTCGACGATCTGCAGCGCGTGGGCGGGCACGGCCGTCAAGGTGGCGACGGCGGCCGTTGCGGCGATTGCGGTAGTCATCGCCCATCCGTGCCGAGGCACAAAGACGAATCGATGTGGGGATTGGGCTTGGGTTGGTTCAGTTGCCGGCATTGGGCACCTCCTTGAAACTCTTCAAATGCATGCGCGCACCGGCGTAGCTGAACTCGACCCGATAGGCCTTGAGGTCGTTGGCGGTCTCGAAGCCGTTGACCAGGGTGCGCAGGCGGCCGCGGATGACGATGCTCTGGCCTTCTTCGCTGGGCACCAGTTGCTGGGGCGCGAACACGGTGGCGGCGTTGATGCGCTTCAAGCGTTCGGCCTCCACTTCCTGCCGCGTCTTGAGCGGGCCGTACTGATCGGGTTCGACGTAGCCGAGCAGGATGTCCTTCTTCCAGTCGATCGAGGCCGGCGTCACGTCGAGCACCAGCCAGGCGATGAAACTGCCCATCTGCTCGAGGTATTCGTTGCTGGCCTGGTCGCGGGTGACCCAGAAGGTCTTGTTGAGCGAGGGCGGCACGACCACGGTGCGCACCGTCCCCAGCAGGTTGAGGATCACCACCAGGGCGAGGATCTGGCCGGCAGCGAGTACGCCGACGGCCAGGCCCAGCCCGCGATTGCGGCGCCGCATTTCCTTGATGTCGCCGTTGAGCCGTTCGAAGTCCATGGCGTTCTCCCGGCTCAGCCGACCATGCGGCGGATGCACGACGGCGGCGTGGCGCGCATCGCTGTCATCGGACTGGCGGGCAGATGCCAGTACAGCCAGTGGATGGC
>CALMKG010000205.1 GCA_937867175.1 uncultured Propionibacterium sp.
GAGCGCGTGGAGGTCGGCCTCGGCGAGGTTCTCGCTGGCGAGCGCCCGCTCGTCGAGCAGGTCTTTGAGGCCGTCGCCGACGGTGGCGTCGATGACCTCGTGCATCTTGGCGCGCACGTCGGGGCGTTCGCCGTACTGGATGGCGTCGAGCAGGAGGTTGCGCAGCGGGGTCTCGCTGAAGGCTTCACCGAGGACGTCGAAGACCTTGCCGCCGTAGGTCTGGCGCATCTGCTCCAGCTTCTCCAACAGCCGGGTGAAGACCTCACCCTCGCGCGTGTTGGCGGCGACCAGGTTCCACAGGCGGCAGACCTCTTCCTGGCCGATGCGGTGGATGCGGCCAAAGCGTTGCTCGATGCGGTTGGGGTTCCACGGCAGGTCGTAGTTGACCATCAGGTGCGCTGCTTGGAGGTTGAGGCCCTCACCGGCGGCGTCGGTGGCGAGGAGGATCTGGACGTCGCGGTTCTTGGTGAACTCCTCGGTGATCTGGCGCCGTTCCCCTCGTCGTACGCCGCCGTGGATCGCCTTCACCGCGTCGGGCTTGCCGAGCAGCGAGCCGATCTTGGATTGGAGGTAGTCGAGGGTGTCGCGGTGCTCGGTGAAGATGATGAACTTCCGCGGCCACCCGTTGCCGTCTGTCACCAGGGCGTTGTCTTGGAGGATCGTGGAGAGCTCGGTCCACTTGCGGTCGGTGCCGGCCTCGCGGACCTTCTTGGCGGTCGCGATCAGGTCGGCCAACTCGATGATTTCGGCGTTGAGTTCCTCGACGGTCTGCGCGGCGGTGGCCGCGTCCATGACGTCCTCTTCGAGCTGCTCCAGCTCTTCGGCGTTGTACTCGTCCTCGTCGAACTCGGAGAGGTCGACGCCCGGGTCGGTGTCCTTGTAGGTGCCGTTGAGGATCTCTTGCTTCTTGCGCTCAAGCCGCTCGGCACGGCGTACCAGGCTCTTGTAGATCGCCTCCGGGCTGGACGCGAGACGGCGTTGGAGGACGGTGAGGGCGAATCCGACGGTGTTCTTGCGCTTGCCGCCGAGCTTCTCGGCGCGGTTCATCCCCTCGCGGACGTAGTGGGTGACGTCCTCGTACAGGTCCTGCTCCAGCGCGGTCAGCTCGTACGGGACGGTCTCGGCGATGCGCTCGGGGAAGAGCTTCTTGCCCTCGAAGGTGAGCAGGTCCTCCTTGACCATGCGCCGCATCACCCCCGAGACGTCCACGCTTTTCTTCTGCTTGCCCTCGAACCGGTCACGGTCGAGCAGGGTGAGGAAGAGCTGGAAGTCCTCCTCCTTGCCCGAATGCGGGGTCGCGGTCATCAACAGCAGGTGGCGGGTGATCTGGCCGAGCATCTCGCCGAGCAGGAACCGCTTAGTCTTCTCCAGCTTCCCGCCGAAGTAGTGCGCCCCCATGCGGTGCGCCTCATCGACGATGATCAGGTCCCACTCGGTCTCCTTGAGCTGGGCCTGGAGCGCCTCGTTACGGGAGAGCTGATCCATCCGCGCGATCAGCAGCGGGTTGGTCTCGAACACGTTCAGGTTGATGTTCGCGTCGATCAACTGGTTGGTCAGCAGGTCGAACCGGAGACCGAACTTGAAGAACAACTCGTCCTGCCACTGCTCCACGAGCCCGCCGGGGGCGATGATCAGGCACTGCTTCACGTCGTCGCGGAGCAGCAGCTCCTTGATGTAGAGGCCGGCCATGATCGTCTTGCCCGCTCCCGGGTCATCGGCCAACAGGAACCGCAGCGGTGTGCGCGGCAGCAGTTCGCCGTAGACGGCACGGATCTGATGCGGGAGCGGCTGCACGTCGCTCGTCGCGACCGCGAGCATCGGGTCGAACAGACCAGCCAGAGTGATGCGCTGCGCCTCGGCCACCAGCTTGAAGTCACTCGCACTCGCGTCGAACGCACGAGAACCCGTCTGCGCAACCGTCAGGCTGCCCTCGTCCTTGCGGAACACGACCTGCTGGCCGAGGGCACCCTTGGAGTTCTTGTAGGTCAACTCGACCGCGCCCGTGCCGTGCCACTGCGTCGCGATGACGGTGATGACCTCGGCAGGGATGAGCCCCTCGACCCTCAACCCGGGCTTGAGTTCTTCAAGCTGCACTTCTGACCTCCTGTGTGAGCAGTCGGCCAACGTTACGGGAGCGGTCCGACAAAGCGAGCGAGCCTCGCCCGCCCTCCAATCTTGGCAGGGGGCGCTCGCACTGCGGCGATGTTGTTTGGGCTGGTCTGACCGCGATGTGTCACCGGCGAGCAATTCCCCGGCGCCGACTCCGCCATGACAACTGCTCCTCTTCCCATCCTTCCCTCGCAACGACGCCCGTTCCCGCACTCCCGAGGTACGGCGCCCCACCTCCCTCCCCAGGGGACGCCTTCTGCGTTCAACGCCCGGGCCCTTCACCTCATCGACCTGGAGAACCTGGTGGGCGGACCATCCGCCTCCGACAAGACGATCAAGCGGGTGTGGTCGGCGTACTACGGCGGCGTCCCCAAGACCGCCACCGATCACCTTCTGGTCGGATCGAGCCGGTTCTTCGCTCGGCGCACATGGTGGATGCTGCCCGACGGCATCCAGCGGCGAGTCCGAGACGGTCAGGACGGCGGCGAACTCGCGATCCTCGACGAAGTCGGCCTTGACCACCTGGTCGAGCGGTTTGGGCGCCTCGTGATCGCCAGCGGCGATGGGCGGTTTGCAGAGCTGGCTGCGGACGCCCGATCCCGCGGAGTTCACGTGCACCAAGTGACGGGAGTCGGACTCCCGAGCCGGGCTTTGATGTCCGCTGCAAGCTCACGATCGCGCCTCAAGGTCAACGCCCGATCTGGGGGGCCTACGCCGCTGGACATGCCTGCGCGACATCTCCGAGTCGCATGAGCCTCGTCGAGGTTGACCGCCCCTGCGAATCAACCGAACGCGGCCCGGTCGAGCCACCGCGTCGAGAAGGAACATCGCTCGGCAGGAGCCCAGCGAAAGCTCCCCAACATCCTGGTGTGGCCATGGCGTTTCGTCGTGTGGCTTCTCAACGGCCCGGCGGTCTACATCATGGTCGGGATCGGAGCCCTCGCCGGCGGGCATTGGGCGGGCGAGCGGCTGGATGACCGGCCCACTCGCACCGACAGCGCTCTCCTGGTCCAAGCGCGCCAGGTATTCGCTGATTCGGCACGTCCCGCCGACGAAGCACGGCGTGGGCTTGCCGCCATGCGCGGGAAACCCGCGAAGGCAGAGCGGGTCTGGTCCATGTGCGCCGATCTAGCGGCCGCGGACTATGGCCTCCTAGTGGTGGTTCTTGATGAAGACTGGCCGGCGAGTCTTCGGCCCTACCTCGACGAGCTTGCCGCAGCGCTCGCAACGGAACAAACCGCCGCGACCGACTGTGCGCAAGAACGCGACGAGCAGGACCTCACCGCCGCGATCAAGAGGATGGACAAAGCCGCTATCGCCGAGACGGTCGCTATCGTGCGTGCCGCGCTCCGTTTGCCGCCAGCCGATGGAGGGCCGCTCGGTGACGGGACACCCTCGTCGGACGCTCCCTCAGTTCAGGCGTAGGTGAGTTGTTCCATCGTTCCAAGTGATGCCTGTGCCAGCGGGCGGATGAGCACCAACGTCTCCAGAGCCATTGCGGAGAGCTCGGGAATCTCGCCAGCGCCTCCGCGCTATCGCCATGGCACGTCGAGCTCCACACGACGAAAGCGCATCTCACGCCACCCAGGTGCGGTCGCTAGTAGGAGGTTCGGCGAAGCGATGGCGATCGTGCCAGGATGCCGCCCACTCGCGGGTGCGTGCGGATGGCCGACCACCCATGAGACGGATACCGTCTCCGAATCCGCGCGAAGCACGCCGGAGAACGTCACGTCTCCGGCCGGCACGCAGTCGTCACCGGTGACCTTCGTGCCGGTGATCCGGTCGCCGTCCTGGATGATCGTGACGACCTCGGTGTGAGCGACACCCCACGGGCAGTCGTAGTCGTCGGAAACCCACGTCCCGGTGAGATTCACGCTGCGCCTCGCGTCCAGGTGATCGTCGCGGTGCGCGCCGCCCCGCCACATCGGCAGGAGTACTTGAGGTGCGGGCGTGGAGCGGTGTATCGCTGGAACGTCGTTCCGTGCTCGCACTTGCCAGTCCAGGGGGCGTCGGGGTCGAAGGTCGCCTGGCCTGTGCGGCTGCCCGAGCCGCCGATCTCGATCGCCTTTGCTCGCCACACCCCGTCGTGCCCGTGCCCGGGTCCGACGAGTGCATGGGCGACCTCGTGCGCGACAGTGTCCATGAACTCGGCTTCAGGGACGCGCAGGGTGATGGGCCGACTGAAGCCGATGGCTCGTGGGCCGAAGCGGCAGACGCCTGCCCGGCGCCGTGCCTCGTCCCAGGTGACCCTCCAGCCCCGCTGGGTCAGGCCGTACTCGTCGAGCATCAGCACTGCCCACGTGTGAGCTTCGTCTATGTCCATACCGGCCCTGGCAATGAGACGCCACCTGCAGGTGACAGCAGTCATCAGGCTGCGCGATCGGTGTGGTCCTGTCGGTGCTTCGCGGATGGGCCGGCCTCATCGGAGGCGCTGACGATTCCAGCGACGACTGCGCTCTCGCAGACCTTGACGAAGGCGTACCGGAGCATCTCCATCGCTTCTGGCAACACCTCTTTGATGACGCCGATGGACGGCATCAGTCTGATCGGCCCAGTGAGGCTCTGGACGTTGAGCACGATGTCCCCGTCTGAGTCGACCCAGGCATCGAGGCACGGCACCGAGCGCGCCACCTGACGACATGCCTCGGCCTTGATGCCGGGGTCCTCGTCGTTTGACAGGTAGACCGCGATGTCGAGCAGTCCCGGGTTCTGCGGCGCGGTGTTGCGGACGACGTAGACGATCTCGTCGTAGGTGAACATCACCGCACGCTCGTCCTCGGCGACGTGGGCCGTAACACCGAGACCCTGCTCGATGACTGCCCTGTAGATCGCGACGAGGCGCGAAGGTTCACACATCGGCGTTGCCGATCTCGGGCTCCGGGTCAGCATCGATGTTGAGGTCGGACTCTGCCGAGGGGTTCCACAGCGCGACGACGGTCTTGTCGTCGTGGTACGCGTTGAAGGAGAGGTCGATGAGGAAGGGCAGTAGTTCACGGGGGCCGGCTGCCCACCTGGCCGCCAGATCGGTCCCGAGCGGTCCTGAGCCATCGCCGAGTGGGGTTGTGAACCCGTCGCTCGCCAGTACGAGGACTGACCCCGCCGGAATCGCGACACCAAACGACGTGAACTCGGCCGCCCTATCAGGCACCCAGCTGCGGACGACGTTGCTCGGCCCGTCAGCGGTGGGCGTGAGGTAGGTCCATGTCGAAGTCTCCGGGTCCAAGCGGAGCGCGGGCGAGTCGCCTACGGCGTGGATGATCGCGTGTCGACTTCCGTCCGCCTGGGGCGTGCGCTCCACCGCGGCGACGGTCAGCGTGGCGGACACTGACGTGGAGGGAACGTCCAGGGCCTGCGCCGCATCGCGCGCGGCGTCGGCAGCGGTGGCGAGAACGCGGTCGCCGTCGTTGGGGTCGATCTCAGCGGACTCGACTGCGGCGGCGATTGCGTTGACCGCGGCGGATGCTCCGTGGTGCGAATGCTTGCAGGAGCCGATGCCGTCCGAGACGATCAGGACGACCCAGTCGTCGCTGGCTGCGAAGGCGAACGAGTCCTGTCGCGGCTCGCCGAACAGGTCGTGCGCGGTGCCTCGGAATGAGACGGCCCGGACACCGAGATCGTCGACCGTCGTCTTGGCCGCGGTGATGTCGGGCGGGGCTGAAAGCTGGGTCTTTGCCCGCTGCGTCGTTGAGGTTGTCATGCTTCCGTTGGCGACCACCTCCTGGGCTCCGGTGACACTAAGAACGGTGGTCATCGGCTCTGCCCTTCGCGTCCGCGGGAGGTCCCTGGCGACCGTGATTTGCCGGCGGTTCCCCGTCCCGGCTCGCTTCTTGCGGCCTGGCGTCGCTGCGACGCGCGGGAGGGTCGCTGGCTGAGTTGCTGATCGTGTGCGTCCTTCGCCTTCTCTGTGCCGGCTCTCTCTCGGGTGGCGGTGAGTGGCTGGCCGCCCGGTTCCTCGCGGGGTCGGTACTCGCCGGAGACGGGCTCTCGGAGCTGATAGCCGAGTTCTCGCGCGCGATTGCGCCAGCTCGGAAGGACGTTGGCCTTCTCGTTCTTGGCCCACTGGGCCTGGAGATCCTGGGTACGTGCTGGCACCTGAAGGTCCGGCGGCTTGGGCGCCGTTCCGAGGTTGAACAGGACGTTGACGCCGGCGATCACTCGGCCGGCCCGCTTGAAGAACTGGTTCGGCTTGGTCATGTTCACCTACGGCGCGAGGTTGAGGCGGACGGTGACAGCTTGAGAGCGGTCGATGTGAATGGCGTGTCCGGCGGGCGGGGACGACAAGGCATGAGGGCTCCACTTGGGTCGTACCGCCATGGCCCCTGTCGACGTCCCCCACATGTCCTCGCCAAGCAGCGAGGAGAGGTTCTCCAAGAGGGTCTTGTCGAGGATGCCTGGGAGCAGGATCTTCGATCGGCAGAGTGTGAGTAGCCCGTCGGCGACGTGAGATCCCCATCGCTCCCTCGCTTGACTGAGGTCTTGGAGGACACCGAGGATCTGGACACCGTGGCTGCCAGATTCTGCGAGGTAGCCGGGAAGGTTGTGGATCGGAGCGACGCGCCTGAGCTCGTCGAGGAAGACACCGAGTGTGCGGTCGGGTCGGCCGGCGTCGGCGCGGGCGAACTTGGTGCGCATGATGTCTTCGATGAGTCCCACGACCAGAGGGGCGAACAGGTCGTGCTGTTCTGACGGGATGCAGATGTACAGGGTGCCGTTCTGCGTCAGGAACTCCTCAATGGGGAAGGATTCCCGTGAGGCGAGTGCTCGCGCGGCGCTGTTGTCGAAGACCCGCAGCACCTCAGAAGTCGTGGCCAAGACGGAGTCTCTGAATCGGTCGTGCCCCCCGTCGATGGCGTCGACGATGGCCATGGCCCATCCGGACTGCCGTGCCTTCAGAACGTCGATCGGCGATGACAGATCCGCCGTGAGTACCCATGCCGCCACGTCGGCGAGGTTCTTGCCCCCGATCGCTGCGGCGTGCATGAGCGCGGCCAGGAGACGCTCGGCGTGGTGGTACCAGAATTGCTGGTCGCCGTGGTTCTCGCCTGCGGTCACGGCCCCAACCATCGCGCGCGTGTGAAGGAGCGCCCGGTCGAAGTCGACGCATTGCGGGATCGGAGTCCACGTCGCGAGGCGGACATCAACACCTGGGATCACTGGCAGCCTCCCGTCGGTGGAAAACACCCAGATGGGGCCGTCGTCGGCCCGGACCTCGATGGTCGCGGCGAGGACGTCGTACTTCGAGCTGGTGACCAGGCACGGCCCGTCGTGGGCGAGCACGGTCGGGATCACGATTCCTCGGGTCTTGCCGGACCGCGGCATGCCGCAAACCAGGCATGCGTCCTCGTCCGCGACGGTAATCAGCTGTCCGGTGTCGTTGTACCCCACGACGACGGTCATCCGACGGCCCCGCCGAACCCGGCGATCAACGTCAGGACGGTGAGAAGGCCGCCAAGCGCGACGGACGCGCAGGCCAGCAGCACACCGCGGGCGGGAAGTGCGTGGTTGTCGAGTCCATGGACTCTGACGAACCAGGCGTGCCGGTAGCCGGCGATGCGGGGGC
>CALMKG010000206.1 GCA_937867175.1 uncultured Propionibacterium sp.
TCCAGTTCGGGTGTCCAGGGTCTTCGGCCGAGATGTAGATCGTGTAGGTCCCGTCGGGGTTGAAGGTCAGGTCCTTGGCCGTCAGGTAGCAGCGAAAAGCCAGTTGGCGACGCCCTCCGGTCGCTCCCGGGAAACAACGATCTCGAAATCCCCGCCCGAATCAACCACCAGACCGTCCTGCGCCAACTGCGCCGACGGCGCATTGAAGCCCTGCACCTGGCGGTAGAGCTGCATCCCGAAGTAGGCGGCGTCGCCCAGGTTACCGCGGACGCGGTAGCTGTGGCGGGGGCTGACGGGCGTCGTCAGATAGACCGTCCACGGGCTGTCGCCGGCTGTCTTGCGGCCGTGGGCCATCCAGTCGGTGAAGGCAGGCCGGGCCGGGTCGGCCTTGAAGATCCACATCTCCTGGGCCAAGCTGTAGGCGCTCACCAACGACAGCAGCGCTCGCTCGCGCTCGGCTTCGTCCAGCTTGGCGACGACGTCCTGCACAGCCTTGGCGGTGGACGCAAACGTGGCGTCCAGCGTGCGTACGGTATCCAATGGGTCGCTCATGTCGTGGTTCCTCTCTTCGGGGTGCCTCGTTCCTCGTTCTGTGTGCCCTGCCCGGTCGCGAGGTCATTGGCGGGCGCGTCCACATTGCGCAGCATCAGCGAGACGACCAGGGTGACCAGCGTGACGCCGACGGCGATCCAGGTGATGGTGCCCAATGCGCTGGCCTGGGCAGCCGCCTCGCTTTCGGCGCCGCCCGCCAGCTCACGCGCCATGAAGATGCCCAAGCCTGCCGTCACCAGCGCAACCCACAGCGTCGTGCCGAACTGCCCGGCGAGCGGCATCAAGCCCGCCAGCATGCCGCGCTGCTCCAGCGGCGTCTGGTTGAGCGCCGCAATCTGCACCGGGTTGGTGAAGGCGAAACCCGCACCGCCCACGACCGTGCCGATGATCACCAGCCAGAGGTTCTGGGCGGGGAAGCCAATCGCCAACGTGACCAGTCCCGCAACCAACAACCCGACGCCCAACGACACCGGTTGGCGCGGCCCGCCCTTGTCCAGCATCTTGCCTGCCACCGGCGCCGCCACCACCTGGGCCAGCACCGGCACGATCATCAACAAGCCGGTGACCGTGGGTGACAAGCCCAGCACCTGCTGCACATAGCGTGCGACGAACGCGCCCATCAGCACATTGGGTAGGAAGCGCATCAGCGAGACGAACATCGCAATCGCCACGTTGCGGATGGTCAGCAGGCGGAACTGGATCAGCGGCTTGTCCTCGCGCAGTGACAGCAGCACCAGGGCGACGCCGGCCAGTAGCCCGCCGGCGACCAGCAGCAGCACGCTCGGCGAACTGAAGCCCAAGACGCCCGCCTGCATGATGCCGAAGGTGAGCAAGACGACGGCAAGCAGCAACAGCAGGCTGCCCTGGTAGTCGAAGGACGTCGGCTGCGGCTTGACCTGCGAGTAGTTCACGCGGCCCACCAGGAAGAACGCGATGACCGCCGCGCCGACCACGAACAGATAGGCGAAGGGCCACGAGATGTACTGGATGACCAGCCCCAGCAGCGTCGGCGCAAACGCGGTGACGGTCATGCTGATCATCATCATGCGTCCCTGCGCGCCCCCGCGCTCCTGCTGTGAGAAGACGTCGATCAGCAGCGCGGTCGAGGCGGGCAGCATGAAGGCGGCGCCCAGCCCCTCGAGGGCACGCCCGCCCAGGACGACGGCGAACTGACCCAGCAGGCCGCCGGCGAAGGTGACGGCGGCACCAGCCAGGATCAGCACCAAGCCCCAACGGAAGACCCGGGTGCGGCCTTGACGGTCGCCAAGGGCGCCGCCGACCGTGACGAAGCCGGCCAGCACCATCAGCGCGATGTTCAAGATCCATTGGCTCGCCGTCACCGAAATGCCCAGTGCCACCTGCATGCTGGGCAGCCCCACCTGCGTCGCCGCTGAGTCGATGGCCCATGTCGACAACCCGGCGGCAGCCGCGAGGACGGCAAATCGTTTGACCGTGGTTTCGGCCAGGCTCTGCTGCTCGGTCATGGCACAACCTCCGTATCAGGGATGGGTGAGGCCGTCCTGCCCGGACTACGCCTCAGGCTGGGATGGGCTTGCCGAGACCAGCCGGACGTGGTCGCGCTCGGTGATGTCCGCGTAGCCGACCGCGAACTTGGCGACGGCCAGGTCGAAGGTGTCGGTGTCGCCGAGGTAGCCGGTGATCTTGGCCGCGTCGGCGACCCTCGCGTGTGCGCGCGCCAGGACCCCTCCGCAGACGGCGGCGTACAAGCGCAACGACTCCTTGTCCAGCTTGGTCAAGTCGATGGCGGCCTTGTGGTCGTGGAGTTGGCGGACATAGAAGTCGAAGGGCGCCCGCTCGCTGCCGCGGCACCAGCCCAGGAAAGGATCCCCGGCCGCCTGCAGCGCCTTCTGGCCGCTGACCACCCGCTGGCCGGCGTGCTCGAACGGGCCGGGACCGAGATAGCGCTCCAGCACCGACGCCCCGGCCTGCTTCATCTGCAGCACCAGGGGCTCCTGATCGCCGGATTCCAGCAACAGCAACAACGCGCGCGTGCCCACGCTGCCCACGCCAACCACCTTGTGCGCCAGATCGGTGAACGCAAACCGGGCCAGCAGCGCGACCAGATCGATCGGCACGGTGCCGAGGTACTCCTGATAGGCGGTGGCCAGGCCGCTGCGTTGCCCGGTCAGTTCCGGGTCTGGGACCCGCATCAGCACCGGCGGGTCGTTGCGGAACCGACGGCGTCCGTCGACCACCTCGGTCAGTTTCAGCGCCGCGGTCTGGCTGGTGCGTCCCTGGGAGGACGCCGTGGCCTTCACCACGGCCTTGCCCAGCCCGGTGCGCCGCAACCGGCGGGTCAGTACCTCGGCGTCCACCCGGGCCGTCCACGCCGCCATCGTCGACAGTGTGCTCAGGTGCGCCATGGTCTCGCGGTAGGCACGGACGCCGGCCCGCACGGCGCGCCGTGACTGCCTGCCCGACAGCCCCAGATCGCGTCCGGCGACCAGCGTGCTGGCCGCGAGTCGTTTGACATCCCACTCGAAGGGGCCGGGCAGGGTCTCGTCGAAGTCGTTCAGGTCGAAGATGAGCCTGCGTTCGGCCGTCGCGAAGAGCCCGAAGTTCGCCAGGTGCGCGTCCCCGCACAGCTGCGTGCTGATTCCGGTGTTGGGGAGCAGGCTGAGGTCGCTGGCCATCACGGCCGCTGCCCCCCGCAGATAGGCGAACGGGCTGGCCCCCATCCGCTCGTAGCGCAGCGGAACCAGCCCCGGCTCGCGGCCTTGGTCCTGCTCCTGCAGCAAGGCGTTGGCGTCACGGCGTTCGTCCGGTTGCGGTAAGGCAGCATGGGCCTCCAGCGGGTACTCGCGGCGCCGGTCCAGGCCCGCGGCGTGCCGCGCCGCCCGGTCCGGACGTACCGCGGTCAGGAAGTTGGCGGGCAGTGCGGGTGGCTGCGGGGCGTTCATGTGGAATGGCCTTCCTCTGCGAGGTGGTGCACCGGATCAGGACGCCGGGCCGTGCAGGGTGACCAGGATGCGGTCGGCGGAGGGCGGTTCGTCGAGGAGACGGGCGAAACTGTTCGCCACTTCCGCGCTGCCCACCAGCTCGAGGTGGTCCCGCGCCTGCAGGTCGGCCAGGCCCGTTCCGGTCAGATAGTCGACGAACGCCGCCTTGTCGGCGAATCGCAGCGTGGTGCCGACGTCCGGGTCAGTGCCCTCGACGATCTCAAGCACGCCGCGCCGCAGATGCGCGGTGAACTCACCGGGTTCGGCGCCGCCGATCACCAGCACCAGGCTGAACTCCTGATACCAGGCGAGTTCAGCGCGCAGCCGGGGTGGCAGCCCGCCGACCAGGGAGCCGAGTGGCAGCCCGAGCTGGACGTCGCGGGGTGAGATACCGGTGGCCGCCGGGACCCGCCCAGCGAGTTCCTCGGCCGCCATCAGGTACCAGTTGCGCCAGGTCGCGTTACCCTGTCTCAGACCCTCGGCGCGGTGCGCCTCGGCGGCGAGCTGGCGGGCGCGGCCATTGGACGGGTCATGGCGCACCAGGTAGCCAAGGACCTCGATCGCCCACGGATTGTCGCCGGCGTCCATCGACTCGCGGGCCAGGTCGCAGACCCGATCCGCGCCACCCATCGCCTCGACGTAGCGGCGCTGCCGTTCGGCGTACGGGGCTGGGTTGAAGTCGGTTGCCTCGCCCTGGTTGAAACCGAGATACCAGGTGTAGATCGACCGGGAACCGTGGGCCACGCTGCCGTAGCCCTCGATTCCCGTGGTCTCGTAGGCCCGCAGGTGCGGGGGCATCTGGCCCATCTGTTCGACGATCTGGTCGCGGACGTAGCCCTTGTTCATGAACCGGACGGTCTGGTCGTGGGTCCAGGCGATGACGTCGCGGTAATTGCGCAGATGGTCGCGGGAGGCCTCGGCCCCGACGACGGAGCGGCCGTGGCTCTTGGCCAGCGCCTCGGCGGGGAATCGGCGCAGCACGTCGAGTGAGGCCACCCACTGGGCGGCGGGCCTGGGCACGTCACCGCGCAGGGTGTAGAGGTTGGGGTAGCACTCCCCCTGCACACACTCGGCGCTCTGCAGGACGCCGAGTTCGGGCATCCACACCACGATCTCGTCCGGAGCCTCGCTGGGCACCCAGACGATTTCGAGCCGCACACCGGCGATCTCGATCTCCAGGCGGTCGTCCACCAGCGTGTTCGGGGGCACGAGCCCGGCCCGCTGGTGGAACGCGAGGAACGGGCCGGCTCCCACGTTCACCCGGCCCAGCGGGGACGCAGGCAGGGCGTTGCCGAACTGGTAGTTGGCCCGCGCCGCCATGATGGGCTGGTTGAACCCGTTGATCCGGCCGATCTCGGCGAGCAGTTGGCGTTGTGCGATGACCGGTATCCGGTCGGGGTTGGCGGGATGCAGCAGGGCCGGTGATCCAGCCCAGTGGTCCCCATGGCTGTGGGAGTAGACCACCCCGGCGATCGGGTACTCACAGATCTCGCGGAAGGCGAGCAGGGCGTTTTCCAGGTTCTCGATGGCGGTCATCGCATCGATCACGATGACCCCGTCCTTGCCGATGACGAAGGTCGAGTTGGCGGCGTCGAACCCGACCGCGTTGTAGACGTTGTCGGACACCTGCTCAATCGCAGGCTCCATCACCGCCGACAGATGGGTGAGGTTCGGGTGGACGTGCGGGCTCGCCTCGGTGACCGCACGGTTCTCCAACTGCCCCAGCCCCGGAACCTTGCGCAGCTCGCCAAGGTCCATGACACGCGGTGCCCACATGACAGTTCACTCCTCATTGGCAGGTGAATCCGATTGCCACATGCTGGCACGCGCGCCTGGGGCGCCGACAGTGCGGGTGACACGCGCGGGTGACATCCCCCGTCCGCCACCGCCACCACGGTCAGCTCAGGCCATCGCCCCCAGGATCACCGCCGCATTCTCGTCGAGGCCGGCCAGCTTCTCGGCGGTGGACTGGTCGACCGGACGCAGCCCGATCTTCAGCCCGTAGGTGACCTCTCCGGCGGCCTCGACGATGTCGGCCACCTCGGCGGCGCCCAGCAGCGTCCCGTTCGGGGTGCCGGTGGTGCCCGCCAGAGGCAGGTGCATGTCGATCCACGGGATCCCGAAGACGGTCTGCTCACCTGAGCAGCTGGAGAAGCCGACATGGCGCAGCCAGCCCGCTGCGGCGGCGGCCCTGACGTGGTCGAGCGGGAGCTGGGCGTTGCGTCCTTCGATCGCGCTGCGGGCCCAGTTGATCACCACGCCCCAGTCGACGCCAGGGGTGTGTGCGGACACCGCGTCGAGCACAGCGAGCTCCTGATCCAAGGTGAGGTAGCCCTTGTTGGGCTCCTGGCCCTCCACCCAAGCGTCGCAGTGCTCGATCCACAACGCCGCGCCGCCCCAATCCCAGCCGGCCATCTCGAGCAGCGACTGGGCGAAAGCGTCCGCGTCGGCCTTACCAGTCGGGGCGGAATGGAGTTGCACGGCCCTGATCCGGTGGCCCTCGCCCACCATGCGGGCAACGGCCGCCGCCTCACCGCGCGCCCAGTCGAGCGCCCGTTGGCGGCCCGCTTCGTCAGGAGACGCAAAACCGAAATCGGGGTCTTTGGCGTTATGGCCGGCAGTGCCGGGGATACCTGTCACGATGGCCGGCAGGTCGCCCGGGGCGCCGGCCGGCCAGCCGGTGGAATCGGCGTAGGCCAGCTCCAGACCGCCGAACCACTCGCGTTCGGCCACCTCAGCCAAGAAAGCGGGGCGGGCCTCCTCGTCGGCAGGCCAGACGACATAGGCGGACAGGTACAGGTTCACGGCCGTGCTCCCTTCAAGATAGGTGCCTCAAGTCTGGCATGCCAAGGGAGCTACGGCGCGTGCCGGGCAGCCGGGATCAGCCGGCTGCGGCTCGGGCAGCCGGGGGCAACGCCTTGGCGATCACGTCCAGTTCGCGTTCGCCGAGTGCGTCCGAGACGAACCAGGCTTCGAAGGCACTGGGTGCCAGCCAGACCCCCTGGTCGAGTATCGCGTGAAAGAAGCGTGCGAAGGCGGCGCCGTCCTGGGTCTTGGCGGTGTCGTAGTCGGTCACCTCGGCTGCGGTGAAGAAGACGCTGAACAGGTTGCCCCAATGGTTGATCCGGTGTGGGACGCCAGCCTGGCCCAGCGCGCTGGACACCATTTCGCGCAGCCGGGCGCCGACGTGGTCGAGGCGGGCGTAGAGCGCGTCGTCGGCGAGGTTCAGGGTCGCCAGGCCCGCTGCTGCCGCCGCCGGATTGCCGCTGAGCGTGCCCGCCTGGTAGACCGGGCCGGCCGGGGCGAGCAAATCCATCAACTCGGCAGCTCCGGCCACCGCCGACATCGGCAGGCCACCCCCGACCACTTTGCCGAAGGTGAACAGGTCGGGTGACCAGCCCTCGGCCCGGCCCGCCAGACCCCAATAGCCGGCGGGCGAGAGCCGGAAGCCGGTCAGTACCTCGTCGGCGATGAAGACCGCGCCGTGCAAGCTGCACAGCTCACGCAGCCCGCGGTTGAAGCCCGGCGGTGGTGCGATCACACCCATGTTCGCCGGCACCGGCTCGGTGACCACGGCCGCGATCCGGTCGCCGTGGGCCCTAAACGCCTGTTCGACCAGGTCGAGCCGGCCATAGGGCAGCACGAGGGTGCTGGCTGCCGTCCCGGCCGTCACCCCGGGCGAATCGGGTAGTCCGAGGGTGGCCACCCCGGAGCCGGCGGCGGCCAGCAGGGCGTCCGAATGCCCGTGGTAGCAGCCGGCGAACTTGATGATCAACTCGCGTCCGGTGGCCCCGCGCGCCAGCCGGACCGCCGTCATCACGGCCTCGGTGCCGCTGGAGGTGAACCGCACCCGCTGAACCGGTTCGATCAGCCGGACGATCTGCTCGGCGAGTTCCAGTTCGGGGACGCACGGCGCGCCGAAGGACGACGACTCGCCCACGGTGCGCTGCACCGCGGCCACCACCTCGGGATGGGCGTGGCCGAGGATCATCGGCCCCCAACTGCCCACCAAGTCCACGTACTGCTTGCCCTCGACATCGGTGATCCAGGCGCCCCGCGCGGATGCCGCGAACCTGGGCGTGCCACCGACCGCGCCGAATGCTCGAACCGGGGACGAGACACCCCCGGGCATCACCCGCCGGGCCCGCTCGAAAAGCTCTGCATTGCTGCTGGTCATGACCGTTCCCTCAGCCAGCCGGCGACCTCGACCGCCCAGTAGGTGCAGATGATGGTGGCGCCGGCCCGACGGACGCTGGTCAGCGCCTCCAGCACCGCCCGGTCACGATCGATCCAGCCGTTGGCCGCTGCTGCCTCGACCATCGCGTACTCCCCCGAGACCACGTAGGCCGCGGTCGGCACGTCGACCATCGCCGTCACCTCGGCGAGCACGTCCAGGTAGCCGAGGGCAGGCTTGACCATGACGATGTCGGCACCCTCGGCCACGTCGAGGCGTACCTCGCGCCGGGCTTCGACGCCGTTTGCCGGGTCTTGCTGGTAGGAGCGCCGGTCGCCTCGCAGGCTTGATGCGACAGCCTCCCGGAACGGCCCGTAGAAGGCGGACGCATACTTGGCCGCATAGGCCAGCACCAGCGTGTCGGTGCGTCCAGCCTTGTCAAGTGCATCCCGGACGGCGGCGACCTGGCCGTCCATCATGCCGGAGGTGCCGACCATGGTCGCGCCGGCGTCAGCCAGCACCGTGGCCATTTCGCGGTATCGGGTCAGTGTCGGATCGTTGGCGACCTGTCCGTGCTCGTCGAGGACGCCGCAGTGCCCGTGATCGGTGAACTCGTCCAGGCACAGGTCGGCGATGATCGGCATGCCCGGCACCGCGGCAGCCAGGGTCCGGACGCCGGCCGCGAGGATACCGTCGGGGTTGACGGCCTCGGAGCCGACGGCGTCCTTGTGGGTGGGGATGCCGAACAGCATCAGCCCGCCGATGCCGGCCTGCTGGGCCTGGCGGGCGGCCTCGGCCAAGCTGGCCAGGCTGTGCTGCACGACGCCCGGCATGGACTCGATCGGTCGCGGTTCGGCGAGCCCTTCGACCACGAACATCGGCAATACCAGATTGGACGGGTGCAGTCGGGTTTCGGCGACCAGCCGACGTACCCCCACCGACTGCCGCAATCGACGCGGACGCTCCACCATGTTCACAAGGCACTCCCTTCGACTGGATCTGGCCAGCACTTGGCCAGGTCATGGGCGACTGCTGCCGGGTCGGTCCGCTGGATCTCGACCACCGGCCAACCGTGGGCCCGGCAGCGGGCGGCGGTGACCGGCCCGACCGCGACGATCTCGGTGCCGGCGGCGATCACCGGGACGACGGCCAGTGCGTCCGCGGCGCTGGGCGAACGCACCAGCACTCCGGCGAAGTCGCCGGCCGCCAGACCGGCTACGGTCGCGGCGCTGGGCTCACGTGGCCGGGTGTCGTAGACGGCCGCAGCGTGCACCTGCCAGCCGCCCGCCCGCAGACCGTCGGGCAGCACCGATCGGGCCCTGGCGGACAGCGGCAGGATCGCCGAACTTGTACGTGCGAGGGGCTGTGGCTGGCTCAACAGGAGTTCGAGGAGATCCTCTGCGGTAGTCCCGGGCGAGATGAGCACTCGCTCGGCCGGCACCGGCAGGGACGCCGTGGTCGCCGACCCCACCGACGCCACCCGCAACCCCGAATCAAGCGCCGCGACCAGCCGTTCCGACAGGTCTGGGACGCTTTCCAGCCAGTGACGCCATGTCCGCGGTGAGGTGACCACCAACCAGCCACCAGCATCGGCTCGGTCGAGGTCATCGGCCAGCCCGCGCGCGGGCGCAGCGTCCACCGACGGCCCGGTCGCCAGTAGCGGTTCGATGATCGTAGGCACGCCGAAGCCAGCCAGTGCTGACGCATCTGCCTCGTTGCCGTCCGGCCTGATCAATAGGATCGGCCGCCTACTGACCCTCACCTCAACCCGCCAACAACTCCCGGGCCACCGCCAGCCCCAATGCCTCGGCCTCGGCGCTCGTGGTCACCCGCACCTGACGGGAACTGCGCGCATAGTCGATACCGCGATGGTCGGATAGTTCGGCGAGCAGTTCGAGTTCGTCGGCCCCCCGCCAAGCCGCGTAGGCCCCGACCGCCGTGGTGCAGGCTGCCTCAACACCGGCGAGGACCGCCCGCTCGGCGGTCACGGCCAGCCGCGTGGCATCGTCGTCCAGGCTTGCCAAAACACTCTCAAGAGCTCCGACCCGGCATTCGACCGCCAAGGCCCCTTGGGCGGGGGCGGGTACGCAAACGT
>CALMKG010000207.1 GCA_937867175.1 uncultured Propionibacterium sp.
CATCCCGCCCGCGGTGTCGCTGGCCGTCGTCGACCCGGTCAAGATGCCAGCGACGATTGGTGCCATCAGCGCCAGTACCGTCAGCGTGGTGGTGCCGCGCGCACGACCGGTCCAGGTCTCTTGCTCGCGGCGCACCTGGCCGGTGATTGGGCCCCAGAAGCTCCCGGCACTCGACCCCGTGGCAGGCGTGTGCGGTGCCGTGGTCGTCTGGGCGCGGAGCTGGGTGGCGAACGCGCGGGTGCTTCCTGCCTGGGTGGCGGAGCCGGTGCACCTCGGACAGGCGCCGCCGCCAGGGAGGTACTTCTTGCAGGAATGGCAGGTCGGCATGGTCACGGGTTCCTCTGGTACGTGACAAGGTCTGCTCCAGTAGCGCGGATGACCTTCTCCCAGAACCGTCGGACCCCGGCGAGCTGCTCGTCGGACATCTTGCTGGTGCCGCTGCCGATGCCGACGCCATACATCTGCACTTGGGTGCCCGTGAGGTCGCACAACTGACCGTCGGCCTTCAGTGCGTCGATGTACTGGGTCACGCTCGCGTCATCGAGCGGCACCTTGGTCAGGCGGTACGGGTTGCGGTTGTGGATGCCGTCACTGTCGATGATCAGGGTCGACGGCGAGTGCCCGCGGAGGAGGTCGTGAGCCACACAGAGTGCGCCGATGATGTCCGTGCCGCCCTCCTGCTTGGGTGCCGCGAGGATCGCCTCGTCAGCCTCCTTGACGACGCGGTCGATCTCGTTGGCAGCGATGGTCTTGTCGTTGGTGTCGTTGCCGGTGTAGTCGAGGTCGGCCAAGTTGCCGGTGACCGGCGTGACGGTGCTGGTGCGGGTCTCGCCGGACACCAGCGCGATGCTCAGGTTGGCGCGCTTGGCGGCGGCGCACTCCTCGGCCTGACTTGGAAGCCATTGACGGTAGGCGTCGCGCATGGTGGATGCGCTGCCCTGCGCGTCGACGGCGATGACGCAGCCGGCCTTCGGTGCATCGGGATCGGGCTTGGTGATGAAGTTCAGCACGGTCGCACCGATCGCCAACGAGGCGATGGCGGCACCAGCGAGAAGGAGCGGCTTCCTGTTGCCGCTCGGGGGCGGCGTGGCGGGACGACGCACGGGCGTGACTGTGCGGCGACCGGGCGCATTGCGTGAGGGGGCAGCAACAGCCTGCGCCCTCGGCGCGTATCGGTTAGGAGTAGTCATGCCAGGAAAGCATTCGCTCGTGGTTGTCCGGTGACAGCAAGGCCGGGCCACCCGTCGGGCGGCCCGGCCTTGGGGTAACGAGAGATCACAGCGGGAGCATGAATCCGTTGATCCAGTTGGTGGCATCGTCAGGATCGGACTCGACCAGAGGAACGAACTGAGGCAGGGGCAGGATGAGGAGCATATCGGCGGCCTCGTCGTGTCCCGCGTCGATGAGCGCCTGACCCAACTCGTTCCTGTAGGCCAGGTCGGCGGCCGCGTAGTCCTGCGCGAGTTGCGCTCGGTGGTCGGTCAACCAGTCTCCGACATGGAACTCGTTGAGCGACTCGGCCCAGGCAGCCGCGTCACCAAGCGCGTCGCCGAGGGTGTCCCGCTCGACCCGAAGCTGTGTCAAGTGGGCTTCGGTGTTGGCGAGCTCTCGCACGCGCGGGTTCTGGTGCCTCCAGCCGTGAGTCATGGCTGCCAGCTGCGCGAGGCCTTGGACCGCTGCATAGAGGCAGCCGGCGAAGGCAGCCTCTTGCCATGACGTCACCTCAGAGTTGCGTCCTAGGATCCGCACTGCGACGACCGCGACGAGCGCAAGCGTCGCGAACAGGCCGAACCCGACGGACTTCCACCCGAGGGCGCGCCGGACCCGACTGGGACCCTCGTAGGTAAGCCAGCGGTGAAGTAGTCCGCCGAACTGCCAAGACGAGTAGCCGATCGCCCCGACGGTCAACGCTGCGAAACCCCATGCTTTCCAGTCGTGGGTCGCGAAGACCTCGCCGATCACCGGCTGAAGCGCGATCGTCTCCAGTCCTGCGCCCAGAGCCGTGCCAATAACCAGGAGCCCGTCGACCGCACCGGAGACATGGGGGAACTTGAGGTCCGGCTCGACGAGTTGCTCGCGCTGTTCCTCGATGTTGGTCTCGGTCGCGGAGATCTGGCGGTCGAGGCTGTCGCACTCCTGCTCCAGGGTGGAGCGGCGAGTCATGGCCATCTCGTAGAGCGACGGCAGAATGGCGCGCTGGCGCTTTCCCCACTTGCTCAGCTCGCGCTGGTCAGCGTTGAAGAGGTTGACAGCCGATTCCTCAAAGGGCAGCGGACGCGATGGGAAGCCGGGCTGCGGAATCCCGAGGCGGGCGTTCTCAGCGATGTCGGTGGGCCAGTCGATGTCGGGCAGGCGAGGGACAGGAGGCGGCTCGATGCCGTCGGGGCGTCCGTCGGTGTCGTGGTCGTCCGGCAGACCGAAGTCGTCGTCTCCCGAACTCTTGCGGAACATGGCCATCAGACTCGGCCCACTGGGGTGTAGTTCATGTGCATCTCGGCGGGCCTCCACGTCTCGGCGGTGACACTTCCGACGAGGAAGTCAGCGGACGTTGCGTCGCAAGAGTTGGAGTCCAGCCTCGGCGGTGGCGACTGCAAGTTCGCCGCTCGGCGACCAGGCGAGGTCCGTGATCGGACTGGCCAGGTGCGCGCCGTGGGCGGGGGCATGCTGATTGCCAACCTGACCGGGTGCCCAGATGACGACATGTCCGTCGGTGGTGCCCACCGCGAGGTGGCCATCGGGCGCCCACGCCAGACCGGTGATTCCGCGCCGCCCGAGGTAGGCGAGTTGATCGCAGGGTTGGCGCAAATCGATCGGCGCCCGCCATACCGCGACCCACTCGTTGTCGTCGACGGCCAAACCCTCGACGGGATGAAAGGCCAAGCTGTCGACCCCACCCCACTTCGAGAGGAACCTCCCAGCCCGACCCGGGGTCGTCGTGAGGTCGGACGTGCGATATGTCTCGACACGGCCTGACTCCCACATGGTGGTTCCGACGGCGACGGTTCCTTGTCCGATCGACGCTACGCAGTGCGCGCCGAAGTCCTCCGGGTCGACGGATGCCGCGGGCGGGGTGTTCTGGCCGATCGTGTCGTGCGGCCAGGTCACGACAGGTCGGCTGTCCCACACAGGGAGGAATCCTCCGATCGCATCGGGCATCGACCTGCCGAAGTCGAGCGCCGCAACAAGGTCGCCCGTAGTGGCGTCCCAGTCAACGTCGGTGACATAAACGCCGGTTTGGATCTGAACAAGTGTCGAGTCGCGCTCCACGACCACCAACGACTGCGAGGTTCCGACGGCAGTGCGACCGTTGACCGAATCGAAGGCGAGGCAGACGATCGTCCCATCCACCCGATACGTCTCCCTAACGTCGAACCGTCCGTCAGACGTCCGCGCGAACACGCGCACGATTCCATCTGAGTCTCCCGCCAGCAGCTCGTCGGCGTCCGTCCACGCGACACACGAGACAGTGGCCTCCTTCGGCAGGCGCGGGAACAGGTCCGCGCGGGCGAATCGCTCCGGTCGAGGTCCGACAGGCACAGACACTTGCGCCCGGAGCACAGCCCGCGAGAATCGGCGCACGTCGGCAACGAAGTCGGAAATCCTGGCCGCCACGGCGCGGACCATGTAGTCCGCGTCTCCGCCCCGTCGCGGCCATTGGTACACCGCCTGGGCCCGGGCGTGCAGACCCCCGGGCAGGTAGATAGCCTCCACCTCGATCGGATAGCGGAGTTCAAGCCACTCCAAACACAACTGTCGGAGTTGAGCAGCGTCAGTGTCCGCGAGGGGCCCAAGGATCACCTCCATCTCCAGCCCCGGGCCGGTCGGCTCCACCAGAAGTTCGGAAGCAGGCAACTCGCGGCTTGGGAGTCGCGCGTAGAGGTGGGTCGCTGTTGACAACGTCGAGCGCGTCAGCCCGATCACGTCGAACGCGTCGCGGATGATCTGGTCGATCCATGGGCCGTCCTCGCTTGCTCCAGCGGTTGTCATCGTCTCCACTCCTACGCGAAGGGGTCCGGCGGGATGGCGACGATGTCGGCAGGCACGGTGAACTCGGTCGGCTCGACGACGAGCCGGCGATCGCGGTAGCGCTCGTTCTCGGCGCGCCAGGCCGCGTCGCACTCGTGTGCGCGATGGGCGATGCTCTCGACGACCTGGAGAAACTGGTCGCAGATGAGGACGCGCTCGTCGGCCAGCTGGCGGTCCTTCTCCATGAGCATCGGCAGGGCCGCAGCCTGTCGGGGATCAGATGCAGCTTGTGCATGGACTTCGTGAAGGTGACGCTTGGCGGTGGTGCGCCGCTTGTTCAGTGCGTCGAGCGCGTCCAGGAACGCTAGCCGCTCGGATCGAAGCTCGGCCTTCCACGTGGACTGGAGGAGTGTTCGAGCAGTCGCAGGCCCGGATGCGACCCGGGGCTCGTTTCGGCGGCCCGCGTCGGCGCCGATCCGCTTCCAGTACTCGTCGGCAAACGGATCAATCTTGGTTGGGCTGGTCATGCCTACGTCGGCGACGTTCGCTGCGTGGCCGGTGACATGAGGCAGCAGTTGAGTCATTCCGGCTGCCCCGTGGCGAGTACCCGATCGAGTACAGGGCGTACCCCATATCGCCGGCCGAGGCGGACGAGGCGGCGCATCTGCTCTCCGTACGCAGGATGCGGGTTGGCCCAGACGTCGTTGAGAATCTCTTGCCGTGCGCCGTGGTTGGTCAGCCACACCACCGCGACGAGTTCGCAGACACCTTCCTCGACGTACGGATCGACAGAGGGACCGCCGTGCAGGTGGAGCAGTGCGTGGGTGTGTTCATGCGCCACGACGTGGCCGAACCGAGTGGGGCCCAGACCTGCTTGGATCTCGATGCGGGCCGACCTTGATCGTGTATCGCCACCGAACGACTTGAAGCAGCGTCCCTCCTCGGGGCCCGGCATCGTCGGCACGAGTCTGAGCGGGACGTTCGGGAGGGCGATCTTGATGGCATGCAGATCGCGGAGGACCTGCTCTGCGCGCGCTGCGGCGTCGCTGTGCGCCACAACGATCTGGCGTTGTTCGTCGCACGAAGGGTTGAGGTGTGCGGTTCGACAGTGGGCGCACCAGGGGTGGGAGGAGCAGAAGGACTCCCCGGTCGAGGAACGTCGATAGCTTCCGTGGCCCCGACGCCCGCAGATTGCGCACTGAATCGAGGCGGTGGCCACCGTGGCGTGGGTAGCCACTCAGGCGACCTTCCGTGCCTTGAGTCCACGGTGGAGCTGTTGAAGTGTCGGCAGCCAGTCCGCGGCCGCGGGACGGATGCTGACCTGCTTGAGCCCGGCGCCGAGCAGGTCAGCGGCATCCCGCGTAACTGGCGGGTAGGCAGGCACTTGGATGTTGCGGGTGCTGTCCGAGATCGGGCCTTCGTAACGGAAGAAGAGTCGGAGGAACGCGACGGCGAGCTTGTACTCGTCACGTTCCTTGCCCTCGACTCCGGGCCAGGGGCAGTTCCACAGAGGAGTCTGCGCCTCTTGCAGGGCGCGTGGTTGGCCGGTGACGCCTGCGGCGTCGCAGTCGATCAGCAGGACACTCGGGAAGTTGCCTCCCGTCCAGAGCACGTTGCTGGCGGAGAGGTCGCCGTAGGTGACCCCGTTGCGGTGGAAGACGTCGAAAACCGTGGCGATCTGGACCATCATCAGGGTGGCAGCGAGAGGCGTTGCCGGCTGGAGTCCCACGAAGCGGGCGGCGTCGACCATGAAGGCCCACGACAGGTCGCGCGGCAGGGTGTCGCCCTCGACGGTGTGCCAGTACTCCTGGGGAGCGCGGTTCATCAGGATGCCGAAGGTGCCGTCCTCGCAGTCGACGACTTCCAGCGGCCAGGCAGTGTGCTTGTCGATGACGGCGATGTCCTTCGGAGGAAGGTGCTTGCGCCAGTCGACCAAGGAGACGAGGCCAGCCTCGTCTACCGCGACGCCGGCGCGGTACCGCTTCAGGAGGCGGCTGGGATCGGAACTCACCTCGTATACGTCGCCTTGCCCACCACTGCCCAGCAGTGGACCGACGTTGAGACTCGACAACTTGATCATGTCGCAGTAGGCGCCACCCAAGTGCTCAGCGGTGACACGAGCACAGGCTCGTAGTCGCTACTAGAACAACCCGTCCACCACGTCCGGGAAGACCCACGAGTCGTCGGTCGCGGCTTGGGCGAAAGTGTCTTGCGGAATCATCTCCTCCGCGGGGGACAGAGCTGACTCAGCCACCGCGCGAGGACGCCTCGTCCGAGCTCTCCGTGGCGGGGTCGGCGGGTATGGGTCTGCTTGGACGGAGCAGGTCGACTCGCCAGCGACCTTGATGTAGGCGTGGAGGTCGGGAAGGTCGGTCAATTCACGTGCTGGGATCCCGATGAGCTGCGACAAGGTACTGGCGGAGTCGGGAGTCTGACGGAAGGCCACCTGAACGGCCGCGCTCGACGCGATGTCCGACAGGACCGGGTCCAGGGCCCTCAGGCTCTGGGTCGCCAGCGCGAGGCTGACACCGAACTTGCGTCCTTCCGCCTGTACGCGCTGCATGCTGTGAACTACGAAGCGCTGGGCTTCGTCGACGTACGCACGAAGCGGGTTGCCGGTTCCAGCGGGACGCTCCATTGCGGACTCAAGCACAGCCGACAGGATCAGATGACCAACGAGCGACGCTTCGGAATGGGCGAGCCCGGAGAGGTTCACGATGACGGGGGCGCCCAGTTCAAGGACTTCAGCGACGGAGACGCCTGAGCCGGCTCGCGCAACGACCCGCTCTACCGACACACCCATCAGCGGGCCGAACTTGGAGATCACCCAGTCGCGGACTCCGACCGAGTCACTCATCCGTGACGACAGCAGGCTCGACAGGGCGCTCGTGTCAGGACTGGTCAGGGCTGGATGCCTCAGTCGGCTCTTGAGTTCGTCTTCGTCTTGGACCCAGCGAACGGCGTCACCGATCGTCCCTCCGTGGGCCATCGCAAGCATGATGATCGGTAGTGCGATTTGGTACCAGCGGGGTCCAGCCCAGGTCTTGTCGGGGAGCGAGGCCACGATGGCGTCACAGATCCGCCGAGCGGCGTCCTGGCACTCTGCATAGTTGGAACGATCGCGTCTCAGCCGCGGGAGCAGTTGCAGTTGGTCGGTGTCGTCGTCGTTGGGGTCGACCGTGATCACCAGTACGTCGAGCAAGTCCGCGAAAGCGCTGATCCTCTCCGCGGCGTCACCGTGGGGATCGAGGTAAAGGAACGCCCGCTCGTTGCGGAGATCGTCGAGTGCGCACGCCGACATCACCGTGGACTTGCCAGTTCCGGTGGTTCCGGTGATGAACGTGTGACGACCTAGCGCCTTGTGAGGCAGGTGCACACGAAGTCCGCCAGCACCGTCACCGATGGGAATGCCATCCGAGAGTCCTCGCGGAACGGCGAGGCTCCGCACCGTGCCGGCTGGGATGGTCGGAATGGGGCCGTTGATCGGGATGGGCCATCCGATCGGCGACTCCGACAGCGTGATGAGGTCCGAAAGAGTCCGTTCGGCGACTCCTCCGCGTATCGGGAGCCCCATTGTCGCCGCCGCGGCGAGGTGGATCGGGTTGCGCTCGATCTCGAAACCGCCGAGCATCAACTGCTGGCCGGCGACGACGGTATGGCCACCGCGCCGCACGACGTCGACCTCGCTGGTCAGGCTGGAGCCGATGTCGCGGAGGAAGAGTTCCGGCAAGGGTTCGGCAGACACGACGGCCACTTCGGCACACAGCACCGGTGTGGAGAAGCTCTGCTGGAGGTCGACGAGTGTTGCGATCGCACGCTCGACGGGGAATCTGTGGCCAGGGCTCTCCACGAGCGCATCCCGGGCAGACTCGGCGCGACTCAGCATCTCGTCGAGGTAGAAGCGGTCGGCGACGTTGAGTTCGGTCGGCAGCACCGTTGCCCGCACGCGTGTGGGGACACGCCTGGTCAGAAGCGCCGTCGTGATGTTCACCCACGGCGAGTAGATGGGGTTCCACCTACTCAGCACCTCGACGTCACCCCTCGACGACTCGACGTTCAACGAGACCGTGCGCTGCCGGATGAGGGCAGCGTGCTGGACCTGATCATCGGAAAACTCCAGAACGGACGCTGCGTCGACCATGGCAGCTCGATACGGGCGGCCCGAGGCGTGGATCCGTCGGTGCACGAGGTCGGCGAGGGACGACGCTTCGTCGGCGGTGGTGCCTAGCGGGCCCATGACAGCCAGGCAGAGGTGAACCTCCAGCTGGGGAAACCCCTCCCTGAAGTCGACCGCCACTTCAGATATGGCGACCATGCGCCCCGGGAGCCACGCCATCTCCAGGATGCGGTCAAACAAGGCGTTCGCATCCTCGACGGCGTTGTCGCTGGTGATCATGTTGGGAGAGGCCGACTCAAGGCGCCACGCGACCCACGAGACTTCCTCGACGCACGGGTCCAGCGCGCACCCGCTCGTAGGCGTGAGCGGTCGGGTAAGGATGGGTTTGAGGTTCATGGCGTCCCCGGCGCGTCGCTGGCAGGTTCCGGTGACAGTGCACGGGGCCGACCGGACGCAAGGTCTGTCGGACGAAGGTGTCGCTCTGCCAAGAAGGGGCGGCACAAGGACGGTTCGCGCTCCACTATCTGCAAGGCAAGCCGCTTGCGATAGCTTTCGGCCCACGGCGCCCAGGACGGGTCGGCTGACCGACGCCGCTCGAAGTGCAGGAACCGGAACCATGCTTGCGCGACCAGCGTCTCCTTTCGTGCGTCACATGTCTGAGGCGGCCGCGCTAGGTCGGTTGTCAGGTCGATGTGGGAACCCGCACGGCGTGCGGCTGGCGGGACGTAACCGCGAGCTGACCAGATTCCATCGACCAGCCGCATCTCAACCTCGTCGTAGACACTGTCCGAGTGCTCATCGACGAGTCGAGCCCACAGCCGACCGGAGTCGTCATCGCGACGATGTCCCGCCGACCCCACTGATGCCGTCCAGACCGTACCTAGGATTCTGGAGCGCAGCCCAAGTTCACCTATGTCTATCCCGAAGCCACCCAGCCGATCCCACTCGACCTCACTGCAACCTTCCACAGCCACGGGAGCAGGCATCGAATCCACGCTGTTCTCCGTGCTGGACGCGACCCAAGCCTCCGCCTCCTGCACGATGGCGTCGAGTGCTCCCTGCGCGACGTCCTCAAAGGGAGTAGCTAGCGACCCACGAACTTCCGCCGTCCACTCGATCGGAGAGTGTTTGAGCGAAGCGAGGGCCAGTTGCAAGTCTGCTGATGCCCACTCCCGCCAATGAGGCTCGCTACCTTCACGGACGAGCGCCGCAGCTTCGAGCACCCAGAGTGCGGTCGGCGCCATCACCGGCATCCGGCTGCGAGTCCAGTCGAGCAGAACCAGACGAGTCTCGGCCGGACTGAGGCGGCGCAGGACACCGTGGACGTGGTCGATCTCGTAGCCGACGCCAGACCAGAGGTCCAGCGACACTCTCGCGCTACCAATGCGCAGGCGATGAACCGGACCCGGCCCGCGGTCTTGGGCATCGCCGTCCAAGGGCATTCTTCCGTTCGAGGCGACTGAGGGCACGCACTTCCAGGCAGGGCTGATTGACCTCAATACGAGGCTCATGGGGAATCACCTTTCAGATCCGAGCACTGCTCGGGAAAGCGCCGTGGGGCCGACAGGCGAACTGCCGGCCCCACGGAC
>CALMKG010000208.1 GCA_937867175.1 uncultured Propionibacterium sp.
TCAGCACAGCCGTACTTGCACCCCGTACTGCTCGGCGAGCAACTCGGCGTCCAGCCTGACCGCCTGGGTGGCCGGGTCGGAGGACACCACCGGGTAGCCTTCGACGTTCAGCAGTTTCGCCACCTGGCTCATCACCAACGGCACCCGGTTAGCGGCACTGGCTACCAAGGTCGCCCCCACCGCTGATTGCCCACCCAGTTGGCGATCGAGGTGAAGGTCGCTCTCGCGTCCGGGAGAACAGCCACGGACAAGGCAGAACTGGTGGCCGGTCGGGCACTCATCAAGATGCTCTACCTGGGAGTGAGTGTCGTCGAAGTTGTCGAGCGGTGCGCCGGCGACCTGACGCCCAAGGAGACCGGCCGGCTGCGTCGGATCGGGGCGCTGATGAGCGGGAGCGCGCACCCGAAGTCGATTCGAGGGCGGCAGGGAGCAGCAATCGCCACGCGAACACCCGGCTGGCTTGCCGCGCGGGTCTGGGAGGATCCTCACAGGCGCACGTTGAAGCAAGGGAGCCCTCGTGATGAGTGACAGGTTCGAACTGTTCATTTCCTATTCCCGGAAGGATGACGAGGACGGCTGGGTGACCGGGCTTCGGGATTTCATTCTGGCGGATCATCGGCGTTTTTCTTCCGAGCCGATGCGGGTCTTCCTGGACCGTTCCGAGATTCACGGCATGGATGACTGGAGGCACCGGATCCTGGGGGCGTTGCGTTCGTCCAGCGTGTTGCTGGTCTGCCAGTCACCGAACTACTACCACTCGACGTACTGCAAGTGGGAGTTCGAGGAGTACCTGCGGCTGCAGGCCAGGGTGCCGGTGGGCGGTGACCCGATCGCGGTGGTGTACTTCGTGGAGGTGAAGGGCTCGGACTCCGGGGTGGACGCGCGCTGGCGGGCGGAGGTGACCCGGCATCATCACATCGATCTGCAGCCGTGGTTCCCGCAGGGGACCGAGGCGTTGCAGGAGGCGGACGTCGCCGCCCGGTTGGGTGAACTCGGGGAGCGTGTGTGGGATCGGCTTGCCAAGGTGCGTCGCGCGGAGGCGGTGATCGGGAACCTGCGGCGTCCGTCGGCGACGTTCGTGGGTCGTCACGCGGAGATGAGGCGCTTGCACGAGCAGGTTGCCTTGGGGCAGGTGGGCGTGGTGACCGCGCTGCATGGGCTGGGTGGGCTCGGGAAGACCGAACTGGCGGTGGCGTACGCAAACGCGTTCGCGGACCATTATCGGGGTGGGGCATGGTCGCTGGCTGCGGAGGGCAAGTCTGATCTCCTCGCTCTGGTGGGTGAGTTGTCGGTGGCCCCGGAATTGGGGTACACCCGCACCCCGGCCGAGGAAGCTGATCCACGGTTGGCGGGCCGCGGGGTGCTGGCCCACTTGGCTCGTCTCGCCACGACTGGCCCGGATTCTCACGACTCCGATGCTGCGGGCACCCATGCCCTACTCATCCTTGACAACGTCGACGACCCCGGCTTGTTGTCGGCGCAGCAGGTGGGGAGGTTGCCGTCCCGGGACGTCGTGCGGGTGGTGGCGACCACCCGGTTGGGGGCTGACCGGCTGACCCACAAGGGGGGTCTGGCCTTTGTGCCGGTGGATGTGCTGGCACCCGACGACGCTCTGGAGTTGATCCGCTGGCATCAGCCGCCTCGCGACCCCGATGGTTTGGTCCCGGATTTCATCTCCGGCGGAGAGGAGGACGCGGCCCGCGAGATCGTGGCTCTGCTGGGTGGGTTCACGTTGGCGGTGGAGCAGGTCGCCGTGTACCTGGGCATCAACCCGGACGTGCCTCCCTCGGCGTACCTGTCTTGGCTGCGCTCCCAAGGGCTTGGGTTGACCGACCGGCGTGTCGACGGCAGCGTGCGGGAAGCCCTGCATCATGAGGAGGGCTTGTTGTCGGTGGTGTTGTCCTCCCAGCTCGGCACCTTGGACGAGGTGGAGCGTTTCGTACTGAGGGCGGCGGCGTGGCTGCCGTCGGACGAGATCCCTTGGCCTTGGCTGGAGACGATCGCCCGGACCCAGTTCCACCGCCTCACCGTGACCGAGGACAAGGACCCGTGGCCCCCAGCACGGCGTCGGCTGGAGGGATTGCGGTTCCTCACCCCGGGAGAACACCACACCACCGCCCGCCTGCACCGCATGGTTGCTGCACATCTCAAAGCCTCCGACGACAGCGCGGCCGCTGCGGACGCCGTCGCAGCGTTCCTTGCCGCTCGGGGGCGAGCGATCACCAAGGGAGAACCCGCTCCGGCCTGGGAATGCGCCGTCTTCGCTCATGCGGCTCTGGCGATGGTGCGATCGCACCCCGCGATCATCCCCGACGTCGGAAACACCCTCCCCACGCTTGCCCGATACGTCGTGGACGGATCCGTGGAACAACTCGCCGACTACCTCCTGGCCCACCATCGTGATCTGGCCGCCAAGATGCCCGGCAACCTGGCCGCCCGTGACGTGTCGTTCTCCCTGAACAACGTCGCCCGTCTGCGGCAGCGCACCGATCCGGGCGCCGCGTTGACCTTGTACGAGGAATCCCTCACCATCCGCCGTGAGCTGGCCGCCAAGATGCCCGGCAACCTGGACGCCGCCCGCGACGTGTCGTTCTCCCTGATCAACGTCGCCCGTCTGCGGCAGCGCACCGATCCGGGCGCCGCGTTGACCTTGTACGAGGAATCCCTCACCATCGCCCGTGAGCTGGCCGAGAAGATGCCCGGCAACCTGGACGCGCAGGCCGATCTGGTGGTGGGTCTGTACAGGCTGGCGTCGCTGCTGGACGAGGGGGCGGCGTCCTTGTCCACCGTGGACGATGCTGTGGCGAGGGCGACCCGCTACTGGACAGAGGCCTGCACCCTCCTGCGCACCCTCGACGTCCAAGGTCACCTGCCACCCGGCTGGGACCAGTTCCTTCAGATCGCATGTGAGAAGTCGAGCCGATGACCAACGAGCAAGCTGACGGCAGGCAACACCCCGCGGAGCAGACGACTCCACCCACAACCTTCCGCGGTTCTGACGACCTCCCCCTCCTCTACCGCTGCGCCAGCCACACTTCCCTGACCGCCCAGCATCGGTTCCTCCTGGCGCTGCGTCTGCGGCTCGGAGGCCTCTTGGGTGCGGTGGCGGGAGCCGCACTTCCAGCTTGTACCGTGGCGGGCATCAACGTCGGAGGACTGATCGCGCTTGTGTCCTTCGCGGTTGCCCTCGCCGCTGAACTGTACGTGGCGATCACCCGCCCGGAACGGACGTGGTACGAAGGTCGGGCGGTCGCAGAGTCCGTCAAGACGCTCGCATGGCGTTACATGGTGCGAGGAGAGTCGTTCGAGGATATCGACGATCCCGAGGCAGACAGAATCCTGCAGCGCGAGATCACGGGCATCCTTAACGGCGTGGACCTGGAGTTGGGCGTCGTCGAAGCAACAGGGCCTCAGGTCACCGAAGCGATGCGCGCCGTCCGGCGTTCGGACTACCAGACGCGACGCCAGATCTACCTTGAACAGCGGATCCGCGACCAGGAGGAGTGGTACAGCCGGAAGCAGGTCTGGAACGCCCAACGTGGCCATCGGTGGCTCATCACAACGATCATGTTCGAGTTCCTCGGCCTGTTGGGCGGCGCAGTCTGGGCGTTCGCCGACGTCTCCTTCGACTTCATCGGTGTCTTCGCTGCGTTCGCCGCGACGATCACCGCATGGGTGCAGGCGAAGCAGTATCAGACCCTCGCCACCGCATATGGCATCACCACCCAAGAGTTGGGGATGGTGCTCTCCGAAGCAGAACTCGTGACCAGCGAAGCAGGCTGGGCGGACTTCGTCGGTGAATCAGAAGACGCGATCTCCCGCGAACACACCCTGTGGCGGGCATCCAGGGGACTTCGTGTACGACCCATCCGGCACGGAGAACGCAACCTCAGATAGCACCCTTGGCACGCTCGCGGATCTTGTTGATTGGCACGGACAACCCTGCCGGGAGCCCGGAGTGGCGTCCGTCACTGGGCATAACAGTGACGTCACGCCCCTTGAGCGGGGGCTTCGGGTAGCGCTGCTTGGGGGTGTGCTTGTCTCGTGGGTTCGTCCCGCCGTTGGAACGTTCCAGTGCCGGGCCCGTTGTGAGGATCGGATCCGCAACGGCGCGGGGACTTGACGGTGAGTTACTACCTTCCTCGACGACACGCAGTGGCGCTTGGCCGCCAGGATCCACTTGTTCATCGCCGCTGGCGGGGCTGGCGGCTCGGGGGGTGGCGTCGTTCAATTCGGGCAGCGAATTCGTTATCGTTTTGTGATCTTTGTGTCGTCTGGTTGGGGTTGTTTGGGGGCTGGTTTGTCAGTGCTGGTCTCTAGGGTGTCTGGTATGCAAGCAACGCAGCGATCGGCCCGGTTGGTGGCGGATGAGTTGCGTGCTGCGGTGGTGGCTGAGCGTCGCGCCGAGGCGGCGAAGTTGGCGTTGGTGTGCGAGTTGGCCGACTGCTATCGCAGCGTGTTGCCGGCGTTGGATCTGCCGGGTGCGCCGCAGTTGGTGTCGGCGGGTGGGGACGGCACTTGCGAGATTGACGAGTTTCTGGTTCAGGAGATCCATCCGTTGCTCGGGGTGGGGCCGGCTGCGGCGTGGTCGCTGCTGCGGCAGGCCACCAACTTGCGTGACCGGCATCCGAAGGTGTGGGCGCTGGTCCAGGCCGGTGTGGTGCCGGCTTGGCAGGGCCGGCAGGTCGCCGAGCTGTGCCTGGCTCTGCCGTGTGAGGCTGCCGGGTATGTGGATGAGCAGATCGCGTTGTCTTTGGCTCATTTGCCGTGGCCGCGGGTCCGGCGTCGGTTGATGGGGTTGATTGTGGCTGCCGACACCGAGTTGGCGGCTGAGCAAGCGGCGCGGGCTAGGCGGGGACGGTTCGTGCGTGTCAAGCACAACGATGACGGCACTTCTTGGCTGCTGGCGCTGCTGACCACCGCCGAAGCGGTCCGGCTCGAAGAAACCATCACCTGGATCGCCCGATCCATCTGCGACGACCCCGACTATCCGGGCTCCCCAGACGAAGCCCGCGCCGACGCCCTGGGCGTACTGGTCACCCCAAGCAAGGCCGGCCAGTCAGCCGTGGTCGGTTCGGCCCCCGCAACGCTGGTGGTGCACCTCGACCACACCGCGGTCACCCAGTCGCCCGACTCGCTTGGGGTGGTGGGCCGGGTCGAAGGACCAGGCGGCCTGGACGACATCGGCCCCGTCCTGCTCAACCAGGTGTGCGAACTACTGGCCCATCGCCGAGTACGAGTACTACCAGTGATCGACCTGGCCGACCAAATCTCGGCCGACGGCTACGAAATCCCCGACCGGCTCCGCACCCAAGTGCAGCTACGCGACGCCTACTCGGTGTTCCCCTACGACACCACACGCGCCAGAGCCTGCGACCTCGACCACACCAACCCGTGGCGCCCCGGCGGCCCACCAGACCAAACCAGAACATCGAACCTGGCAGCGCTGGGCCGCCGACCCCACCGAGCCAAAACCTTCGGCGCCTGGCAACTCAAACAACCCCGATCCGGGGTCTTCGACTGGACCTCACCACTCGGCTACCGCTACCGCGTCGACCACCAAGGCACCACCTGGCTCGACGACCCCAACCGCCTCAACACCCCCAGCCGCGAGTAGCCGGGCGGGGTCGGGTCACGTGCGCGCGACGCGGCCCGCACCACGACCAACATTGACGATGAGCGCTACGTCAGATCGG
>CALMKG010000209.1 GCA_937867175.1 uncultured Propionibacterium sp.
CAGGTCGCCGCGCTCCGCCTCCGCAATCCGCAAGCGCGTTCCCGCGTCCAGCGAGGCGCGCTCCACCTCAGCATTCGCCAGCCGCAGGATCACCGAGTCCGGTGTGACTGGAGCCCCGGGCTTCAGGACACTCTCGACAACCCTTCCGGAAGTCTCCGCCGTGATCCAGAGGACGTCCTCTGAGGCCAGGGCCCCCGCGCCGTGCACCTCCCGGATCAGCTCTCCTCGCTCGACTCTCCCGATCACGACGGTCGACCGCGAGACGACCGGCAACGCCCGGCCCATCATGCCCACTGCGAGCACGACCGCTGCCAGGCACAGGCCTACGACGATCGCGAGAAACAGGCGGCGCCTCTTCCGGGCGAGAGCGAGGTCCGGTCTCGGTACGTCCATCGCGCTCAGGACAGGCCGTTCAGTCGTTGGCTCTTCCGTTCGCATCAGGCCCCCGGCCTCCGTCACGTCAGCGGCTGGGCGCGGACGAGAATACTCGACTCCGGCGCTGGTCCAGGCCGCGAGAACCGCTGTGACGCCATCCCTTGCACCTCTCGCCTACGTCCGCTCGCGCTCGAGGAGCCGACGGTATGTTCCGCACTCGCGCTGAAGCCGATCGTGCCGACCGCGGCCGACGATTCGCCCACCGTCCATCACGAGAATCTCGTCCGCCTCCCGGATTGCATCGAGCCGGTGCGCGACCTCGAGGCGCGTGCAGCCGAGCCCCCGCAGGTTCGCGGCGATCCTGTTCGCATTCGGGCCGTCGACCTCGCTGGTCGCTTCGTCGAGAAAGAGGACCTGCGGACGACCGACCAACGCTCGAGCGAGGCAGATCCTCTGTCGCTGCCCGCCGCTGAGGTTGCCCGCTGCTTCCGACACCCACGTGTCGTAGGCCATCGGCATTTGCTCGATATCGGCCGCGACCTCCGCGGCCGCCGCGGCGCGATGAAGGTCCGCGTCGCTCGCATCCGGCGTGTTCATGCAGATGTTCCCGCGGATCGTCTCGGCGAAGAGCACGGTCCGCTGCGGCACGACGCCGAACCGAAAGCGGATGCTGCGAGGATCGAATGCTCGAACGTCCTGGCCGTCCAGTAGCACCTCGCCGGCGATCGGCTCGTAGAGACCCATCATCAGCTTGAGCAGCGTCGACTTCCCCGAGCCGGACGCTCCGACGATCGCGAGAGACGCGCCCGCGCTCACCTTCAGGGAAACGTTCGACACGACCCAGGGAGAGCCCTGGCCATACCGGAAGGAGATGTCGCGCAGCTCGATCTCTCCCCGAATCGGAGCGGTCCATTTGCGCTCCCTCCCCTCCCGTTCGGACGGCGCATGACGCACCTCCTCCAAGCGCTCGAGGTGCGTTCCGATGACCTGGAGGTTCTGCGCGTTCTCGATGAGGGACGCGAGAGGGGCCATGAAGCCGCCGGCCAGGACGTTGAAGCCGAGCATCCTACCGAGGCTCAGATCGCCCCGCACGACGGCCGCCGTTCCAAGCAGCAGGAGAACGGCCGGACACGCGAATGCCAGGGTCGCCGCGGCGCCGCCCACGAACGCCTCACGTTTCGCTCGACGGTATCCGGCCTCGAGCTCCCCGTAGAACAGGGTACGCCATCTCTCTCCGACCGGTCTCTCGGCGCCGCTCGCCTTCACCGTCTCGATCGCGTTGAACACCTCGACGAGATAACTCTGATGCTTCGACTGCGCCGCGACCTGTCCGCGAATCACGTCCTTCATGACAGCCGCGCCCGCGAGCGCGGCCGCGATTCGGAGGACCGCAAGGGCGAGGACGGCGAGGCCGAGCCGCAGGTGGAACGCGATCATCGCGGCCAGGTACCCGAGCATCAAGAGGCCGTCCGCAGCGAGAGAGAACACCTGACGAGACAGGAGCTCGCGCACCAGCGCATTGCTCGAGAGGCGCATCAGCAGGTCCCCGGACGCTCGAACCTGGAAGAAGGCGTACCTCAGCGAAAGCAGATGGTCAAAGAACTCGGCCATCATCGCCCGATCGAGGCGCACCTGCAAGCGGGCCATGACGACAGATCTCGTCACCGTCGTCGCGAAGAAGGCCGCGACGAGGAGCCCCGAGCCGCGGACCAGCGCACTCAGGCTCTGCCAGGAACCTGCTGGTACGACTGCATCCACGACGTACGCCGTGAGGACGGGCAGGAGAAGCCCGAGACATTGGAGAAGCACTGAGAGCGCGAGCGTCCCCGCAAGCGACCGCGGCGCGGCGAACACCTTCCGGACGTAGTGCTTCCAGTCCGCGATTCGCGCATCCCGGATCGCACATTCCTCTTTCGGCTCGAAGGTGAGCGTGACGCCCGTGAAAAGCCTATCCGCCTCCGCCAGCCCGACCGACCGGCGCCCGCATGCCGGATCGACGATGACCAGGCGGCTTCTCCTGGCCCGCACAAGCACGACGAAGTGGTTGAACCCCCAATGAAGTACTGCCGGAGCCCGAACCCAGCGGAGATCGGCGAGCTCGGCTCGGAAGCCTTCCGCCTCCACACCGAACCGAGTGGAGACGTCCACGATGGTTTGGGCGTCGACTCCGTCTCGTTGGAGACCCATCGCCTCCCTTACAGTCGACAGGCTCACGCTCCGCCCGAGTGCCTGCAGGACCATAGCGAGGCACGCCGCCCCACAGTCGCTCTCGGTCGTCTGGCGCACGACGGGCACTCGGCGCGATCGCCAGCCCGGCTGAGCGGGTAGCTTCGGGACACGCCTGTACGTCCGTCGCAACCGCGCTGCCAGCGCACTCGCCCGAAACAGCGTCGGCTCGTCCTCGACACGGATGTCCGTCACCTTCGACAACGACACCGCAGCGGCCTCTCGCGCGCCGTTTCCAGCCATCCTCGCCTAGGCACCCTGCCGAAGCACGATCGCGGGGTTCACGGACAGGACCTCCCGCGCCGCGAAGGCTGCCGTCCCGAGTGCAACGGCTGCCATGGCCAGGCAGGAGAACACCAACATGAACCCTGTCTCGAGAGCGCTGGAGTCGTAGACGAAGACGGACAATCTCCCGAGTAACGCGGCTGTGGCGATCAGACCCAGGAGGATGCCCACGCCGGCTGCTCGGAGGGTCTGCGACGACGCGAACCGCAGGAGCTGGAGCGGCGTAGCACCCAGCGCCGCGCGGATGCCCAGCTCTCTTCGCCGCTGCGCGACCGCCTGCGCGACCACGCCGTGGACGCCGGCGATCGCCAGGAACACCGCCACTGAAGCGAACGCCACCAGAATCATCGTCGATACCGTGCGACTTCGCATGGACCTCGCGACGATGTCCTCCATTTCCGCCATTCCTGCCACCGGCTGGCGATCATCCGTTTCCCGGACGATTCGTCGGACCTCGCCCGCGACGGCGCTTCCTTCCCCGGCTGTCCTCAAGACGTACGTCATCGAGCGACCGCTCGTCGTCGTGACTTCGGGGGGCGCCTGAAGGAACGGGAGGTACAGAGTGGGGCGTGGGTCCGCCTCGAGCGAGCTGGCACGAACCGTGTCGACTACGCCGACCACCTCGACCGGCTCCTTGCCGGTCAGGTGGGTCCACACCGGCATTCCGAGGTCGCGACCGTCCTCCCAGAGTCGCCTCGCCAGCAGCTCGTCCACGATCGCCACGGGTGCCGAGCCGTCCCGGTCGCGTTCGTCGAAGAGCCTGCCCCGTCGGAGCGGAATCCCGAGCGCCTCGACGTATCCCGCGCTCACGAATCGGACGCTCGTTCGAAAGGCTGCTCCTTCAGCCGACATCGGGGAGCCGGCGACTCCAACCAGCATTTCGCTGAAGCCGAGGGGCAGGGCGTTGGTGATGCCCGCGCTCGTCACGCCGGCGACGGCCCGGAATCGACGGAGAAGCGCGCGGTGGAGCTCCACGATCTCCGTTCCTTTGCTTCGTTCGATCGGGGCGATGGGCAGTTCGAACACCAAGGCGTGCTTCGCGTCGAAGCCCGGATTCTGCCTCGTCAGCTTCCAGAAGCTTCGCAGCATCACCGCCGTCCCGACGACGAGGGGCACCGCGAGCGCCACCTGAACGACGACCAGCGCGGCCTGCAGCCTCAGACGCCCCCGCTCGGCGGATTGGTGGCCGCCTCGGATCAGGGCGCTCGTCTGGCTCCCGCGGGCGCGGACGCCACCCAAGAGGGCCGCCCCGCAGGAGGTCACCACCGTGACGAAGGTCATGTAGGCCAGAGCTTGCCCACTCAGACCGATCTCTCCTGCGCGCGGCAGGGTCGCCGGCACCACCCTGCGGACGATGCTCAGCAGCACGAGCGACAGCCCGAGCCCCGCTCCCATCCCGCCGATCGCGAGAGCGAGACCCTGGACCAGATGCTCGATCGCAAGCCTGGCGGGAGTCGCACCCAGAGCGAGTCGAGTCGCGGATTCGCGGGCCCCTCGGATCGCCTTCGCCAGCAAGAGGTTCGCGACGTTCACGCAGACGAGGATGAGGATGAAGGAGCCGGCGACGTACATCGATACCGCGACCGCCCGGATGTGAGCCACCATCCTTTCCTGAAGCCGTTCCACCCTGATGCGAGCGATCGCCTCCGACGTCGACGCGCCTCTCGAAGGCTTCGCCGACACGAGCCTCGCCTCCGCTTCCGCCTCCTCCGGCGTCACACCTTGCCGTAGGCGTCCGAAGACCGTGAGGTAGGGCTCCTCCGAGAGTGCGGCGTCATCATCATTCTGGAGAGACCCGGCGAACCGCGGCACTCGCCCCAGACCCGGCGTCACCCACGCCTCCGCTCCCTGCGGAAGCTGGCACTCCCTCCCCGTCACGCCAACAATGACGTGTGCTATGCCGTCCAGGCCGACGCTCTCTCCGATGACGTCTCGCCGGCTCTCGAACTTGCTCGCCCACAGGGCGTGGCTCAGCACGAGGCCGCTCCCGTCCTCCGCCGCCCCCCTCCCTTGGAGGAAGGCTCTTCCGAGCGCAGGATTCACGCGGAGCGTTTCGAAGAACTCCGGCGTGACCATGGCTCCGACGATGCTCAGCGCCTCTCCGCGCCGCGTGAGGTTGAATCTGCGCATCGTCGCGGCGGACAGGCTCGAGTAGGATCGCATTCGTCCCTTCATCTCGAGATAGACGACTGGGCTCACGTTTACTTGCTCTGCATCGAAGACCTCGACGACCTCCTTTGGCCTCGGTAACGGCAGCGGATTCAGAACGACAGTCTCCACGAGGCTGAACATCACGGTATTGACCGCGACCCCGAGGGCGATCACGCAGATGGCCTCGAGGCAGAGCGAAGGGTTCCTCTGCGCGAACGCGATCACCGACGAAGCGTGAAACCCGAACCGCCCGAGGCCGCGGGCTCCGGCTTCGACGACCTCTACGGCACGACTCATTGGTGTCTTCTACTCTCGCCGTCCGGACCGCTGCCGTGCAGACCGACGTTCTCCGGGCCGCGGGTTTCGCTCCCGGTTTCTGAGGTCCCCTGCCCCATCCCTTCCTCCCGAACCTGGCGTTTGGCTGCGCGGCGTACGACGTCGAGCCACAGCTCGCGCTGATACGCGCAGGCGCCGGAATTCCGATGCGCCCAGCTGTCCAGTCCGTTCAGCACGCACCCTCCCCGGCAGATGCCGGCGACGTCGCAGCCGCGGCACGAGTCTCGTAACGCCTTGAGGCGCCTCGTCAGCGCCTCCTGCGCCGCTGCGCCTAGCCGTCGGCTATAGATGTCCCACTTCACGTCTGCCCATGACGAGAAT
>CALMKG010000210.1 GCA_937867175.1 uncultured Propionibacterium sp.
TCGCGCCCTGCAACCTGCCGGCCAGATTCGCTGGTAGCCCCTTCGCGGCGGCGACTTCCAACCGCAGCTGGGAGGCCTGCGCGGCCGCCAGCTGCTGCTCGGCCTTGCTGGCCCGTTCGGTCGCCAGTTGCAGTTCGGTCTTACCTTGATCGGCGATCTGCTGCAGCTGCTGGGTGGCGGCTGCGAGCTGACGTTCGGCGTCGCGCCGGGCCTTCCGCTCACTATCCAGAGCCTTCTTCCCGGCGTCCCCCAACTGCCCTTCACCCGGCTGCACCGGGGTTTGGGTGGTTTCGGGGTTCTCCTGCCCGGCCTGCCCATCGACAGCCGTGCTGGTTTCGGGCGTGCTGGCATCATTACCCATCGCGGGTTCTCACTTTCATCTGGTTGGGTTGCCCATCGCGGGCATAAGAAAACCCGCAAGGATCGTCCATTGCGGGTCAGGTATTTCGGTCTTGCCGAGGGTCTGCTATTCGAAACGGATCGAGGCCGCGATCTCCGCCAACGTCGTGCGCTGCTCGGCCACCTCGAAAGCGCGGAGCTGGGATTCACGGGCGGCGTCGGCATCCTGCCGGGCGGCCGTCAAGGTCAGGTCCCGTATCAGGCTGGACCACCGCTGCGCGTCCTGGGCGACCCGCTCGATCGTGGTGTTCTCCAACACCAGACGCACATCATCAACGTGCGCACCGCTGCCGAGCATCGTCTTGACCAAACGGGTCTCGGTCGGGGTAGGGCGCCGGTTCAACTGCAACCGCACCCGGTAACAGCCAGGATCGAACGATGAACTTCGGTCGAGAGGGTCAGGGGCCACGGCGCCGAGGATGACCAGTTCGTCCACAATGCCACCTCCGAAGAGAATCTCTAACTTGCCTTGTCCAGCTGCGGCAAGACGATGCCCTCCTCAGCAGCGAACTCGTGAAGGGCTTCGATCAGATCCGGCCAATCACCGCCATTGAACGCGAAGTGCACGAAGGGGTCCTCGGACGCCTTACCTCCCGAGAGCTCGTCAGCCGCCGCAAGAAGGGCATGAGCCTCATCGTGCATCGGAGCCTTGTTCATGCAGATGATTCTAACGCGACCGGAGACAACGCTCCATCGTGAACGCGCATCACACCGACACCACCGTCGGGGTGCGCGGTGCGCACCACTGGACCGGTCGCACGGTGAATCACCTGAACAGTCACCTGCACATCGTCCACAGTGGCCGTAAGCAAGAACCGCTGGCCTCTCGAAATGACACGTGTGGCGCCCCTGATCACAGACCAGCAAACCTGCTCAATCCGTTGCTCAGTCCAGGATTCAGGAAACGCAATCTTGCCTTCAAACATGTTCTCGACAACCGTGCTGTAGAGGTGCCCCCCTGACCTGTAACCCGGGTCACCGTGGAGGATGTGCTCAAGAGACTCGTCCAGCCCAATCACTTGGCTTGGTCTGAACGGGATTGGCTTGCCATCCTGATCATCAGGGTAGCGGTCCCCGTCCGAGATCTTGGTCCGCGGAGTCGGCGGCCCTCCACTGTCGCTCCCACCCACCTGAGTCTTGGGCTTGACCGCGTCATGAACGATCCCGTCACCCAACTCACGCATCGCCCGGGTCACATTCTCAACGTTCGCAGGCACACCGTCGGCCTCACACTTCGCGCGCGCGTCCGCATACAGGTCGACGAACCGCTGCTCCTCGGCGGTCGGCGTCCAAGTGCCCGTGACTTCTTCGACCGTGCAGCCGCAGTTTGATACGATGATCCTGTTGGCGGAGTACCAGCCCTCCGCCGTCTGGAGGTTGTACACGTGACCCGACCAACGAGTACGGATAAGGCCGACTATGCGTTGCGCGCGTACGCCGCCGGAAAGACGATGCGCCAGGTCGCGGCCGAGATCGGCGTAGACCCTTCGACGATCGGCAACATTCTCCGCCGCAACGGGATCAAACCGCGGATGTCCGGCCCTGCGCGGGCCAACGTTGATAGCGCCGAGATCGTACGCAGATACCAAGCCGGCGAGTCCGTCAAGGCTTTGTCCGAGTCGCTGGACGCGTCTCGCCCAGCCATCCAAAGACGACTCATCAAGGCCGGTATCCCTATTCGCGGAGCCAGTGAGGCTACCCGCCTGGTCGCCGCGACCATGACCCCAGATCAACGAAGAGCCCAAGCTGCCGCAGCTCAAGCAGCTCTCCGCGGACGCCCTGCCCCGCTGAGTCAGTTGCACGCCCAAGCCCTCGCTCGCCAGCGCAATGGGCCCATCAGGGGCAAGAGTCCAGGGGAAGATCGGCTTGCCGTAATGCTCGACTCGCACGGTGTCAACTACGTGCGGGAACTCGCCATTGGGAAGTACAACGTCGACTTCGCTTTTACTGCCGCTGCCGTCGCCGTGGAAGTCCTCGGGGGAAACTGGCATAGCACCAAGCGCACGCATGCGACTCGAACCCCACACATCCTGAATGCGGGTTGGACCATCATCTTCGTGTGGGATATCAAGGTGTGCCCACTCGGCCCTGGTGCCGGTAAGTACCTGGTCAACTTCATTCAGTTCGCCCGCAGGAACCCAGCCACGCGTCGTGAGTACCGGGTGATTAGGGGTGATGGTCAACTCTTGGCCGTCGGCAACGCGGATGACGACGACTTCTCCCTCATACCACCTTCGCATCGCGACCTCTGATGGAGGGCCATCGACAATCGTAGACCCAATCACGCAGTTGTTGTGGTATCGCTCACCGATGCTGCGGGTGCCGCGTTTACGTCCGCTGTACACCAAGCCGGACTTGTTGCGGTGAGTATGCCCGACCACACCTGCCGCAGACTCCCGAGACCGATACACCGGACCCCGGCCGGCCAACATCGCGCAGAACGCGCACGGATTCCCATCCGAAACCCGCCGCCAACGGCTACTTGCCGCATCACAAGACG
>CALMKG010000211.1 GCA_937867175.1 uncultured Propionibacterium sp.
CGAGCGCCTGAATCCGCTTGCTTCGCTGCGCCTGGTGAAATGCAATATTGAAGTAGGCCACACTCAGCGCTGCGATTATTCGTAGGGTCCGAGGAAGCGTTCGCCGTTGTAGTGGATCATGTGGGTCGGATGGTCGGCACACCAGACCTCAGACTCCCAAGCTATCTTGTCGACGTACTTGCGGAACTCAGCCCGGTCGGGGAAGCAGGAGACGTAGACGAGACCGGCGGCGGACTGGGCGAATAGGTCAGCCAGTTCGGCTTGCCGTTTGGAATCGACGGGGCCGTGAGAGCTGGCGGCTTCGAGGAGCACGAGCCAGTTGCGATCTGGCAGGTAGATGACGAGGTCGGGCATCTTGCCGTGCTGATCGACCGTCACGTTGAGCGATGCGAGGGTCTCCCCTTCGAACAGGGCCCACTTGTCGCCTGCATCGCCGATGTACAGCACCTGCCCACCAGGAGTGAAGCGGGGACAGAAGTCCTCGACCATCGCCTTGAGTAGCACGTTCTGTCCGCCTGGGGCCAGAGTGAAGGCCGACCCATCGGGCAGAGTGAGTGGGATGCGATCCATCTCGCGAGCCGCGGCGTACCGTGCTTTGAGGCCTGGCAGCTCAGCGAGATACCGATCGACAGCGGACTGCCATTCGTCCGTGTCGTAGGCCCGCAGCACATCCAGCGCCTCAGCGGTGACCTGATAGTTCCAATTCGGCGAGTTCACGGGGCGCTGTGGCTCGTCGGGGTTCTGCACAACGAGTTGTGCTTCCACGAACTGATGCAGCGTGAATCTCCGTACAGTCTCACGGGTGTTGGGCGCGTAGTCCTTGCCATACCCGTCACGGATGAAATCCATGATCGCGCGCGTGCCAAGCATCGGGTTGGCGGCCTCGGACCAGGACTCGGACAGCGTCAGCCCGAGGAGCGCCAAGAGCACCAGCGCGGATCGCTCGTTGCTACGCTCGGCGTCCATCCCGAGTGACTCAAGAATTATCCGAGCATCCTCGACGCGCTCATGCGCGGCGTCGTTCAGCTCGCTCATGCGGCGATCAACTCCTTGACCAGCGAGTCAACCTCGATCTGGGAGACGACCGGGTTGCGTCCGAGGTCGCCCAGTGTGTCGGCGGTGGGGAACCGGAGGGTGCGAAGGTCGGTGGCGTTGACCTGGGTATGACCCGAGAAAGTGCGGAAGAACTTGTCGATCACCGACGAGTTGAGCCATACGGCGATTCCCCTGGCAAGGTCCGCGTCCATGCCGTGACTGCCGATGTGGAACACATTGAGGTGGTTCTCGAACGCCACCTCACCGGGGTTGTCCAGTGGCGACCAGACCGCAGCAACGATTCGTCGGCGTTCTTCCTTCGCGCTGAACCGTTTGACGACCGTGTACCAGCCTTCCGGCAGGAGCATCCCACGATCCTTGTCGTCGGCCGGGTGAAACCACTGCGGCTTGCGAATTTCTCGCGGCCAGAGCACGCCCCCATCTCGGAGGTTGCCGGGATAGATCAGCGGCACAGCGTCGGGCTGCTCGACAGCACTGAGCGCATGGCGCGACCGGAAATCGACCACTCGGCCGGTTGACACCTGAACGCCGAGATCGGTCAGGGAACACGGCTGAGACAGCACAACCTCGGCGACAGCCGTGTCTTCGGCGTCGGTCGCAAGGCGGATGAACCGGTTCGGATCGTTGGGGAACACGACTTCCTCGTACGCGACAGCACGAGACGAGACACCGTCGGTGTGGTCGCGGCTGACGGAGAGTTCAACGACGGCTGGGGAAGCGCCGCGCGTTCCCGCGAAGATCACGTTCTCCTGGAGGACGCCAGTGTCGGCGAACACGGTGGAGCGGGAATCGAAAACGTGCACTCGGTCGAGAGCGATCGAGTCAAGCAAGTGGGCACGAAACGCGCCGAAGTACGGGCCGTTGAAGAACGAGCGCGGAGTGATCGCCACCATCTGCCCGCCGATCCTAAGGGCAGTGACAGATAAGGAGAGGAACGCCGCGTATAGGTTCGGCGCGTCGGCCCCGGCGGCACGCATGGCCGTCCGATGCGCACTCGATACCGCAAGCTTCCCGTACGGAGGGTTCTCGATCACGAGGTCGAACTGGCCGTCGAGGTTGAGCGAAGCATCCAAGCCGACGGAGTCGAGAATGAAGTCGGCTTCAACTGCCTTGGCGCGAACTCGGCTGCCACCCGCCCGCTCGCATGCCGTGAGCGTGGCTCGAAGGTTTGGCAGGACGAGAGGGTCGCGCTCGACCGCGACTACCTCAATCGACAGCTCCGGCCGCGCTGCAAGCGCACGGCTGACGAGCGCCGCAGCAAGCACGCCCGAACCCGCGCCAGGGTCGAGCACACGCAATGTCCCGCTCTCGGGCAGGCGAGGAATTGAGGCGATCAACTGGGCTGCGGCCGCGGGCGTGAAGAACTGCCCAAGCTCGCTCTGCGTCCGCGCATCAAGCCCGCCGAGGGCGGCAACACGCTCGCTCTCGGCGACATTCAGCAGGTCCGCCACCAACACTCTCTCATCGTATCCGGGGCCACTGACGCTGCGGTGTCCGAGGGCTTCGCACATGTTCTTGGCGTGTTGCTGGAGGGCGTCGGTTCCTCACGGACCTCGCGCAAGGCAGTCGTCATGCACGCAGCCACGCGGTGGCCGCTCCCGAGAGCAGACCGTCCTGCAACGGCGAACTGGTGAGCAGCACCTCTGCGTCGGGCAGCGCGACCGGCTCGGCGCCGAAATTGGTCACGTTCACCCAGCCACCTGGGCGCGCGAAAGCGAGGACGGTGTCGCCGGAGAGGTCGTCGAGCCATTCCAGCTTCTCCTCCGTGTGTAGCTCGCGTCGCAGCCGCAACGCGTCCCGGTAAAGAGCGAGGGACGACGCGGGATCGGCTTCCTCGGCCTCGACAGACACGCCTGAGAACCAGGTCGGCTGGGGGATATGCGCGATGGCTTCGCCGAAGCCGAACGAGGCCCCCGTCGTGGTCCAGGGCAGCGGCACTCGGGAGCCGTCCCGACCGAGGCCGTCGTTCTTCCCGCCGCGGAAGAACGCGGGATCCTGCCGGTGCTCAGCGGGGATGTCCCCGACCTCGTGCAGCCCCAACTCCTCGCCCTGGTAAAGGTAAGCGCTGCCGGGGAGGGCGAGCATGAGCATCGTTGCGGCCCGGGCACGGCGTGACCCGAGGTCAAGGTCGATCCCATCGGCGGGCGCGCCGGCCTGGATCCACTCCACGCCCTGCTTCACGTCCCGGCCGTCCAGCGGGGGCAGGCCGTAGCGGGTCGGGTGGCGGGTGACGTCGTGGTTGGATAGCACCCAGGTGGACGAAGAGCCGGAGCTGGCGACCAGATCAAGGTTGGTCGAGATGACCTGGCGGAACTGCGTGGCGTCGAAGTCGGCCATGAGCAGGTCGAAGTTGAACGCCTGGCCGAGCCCGTCCGGGGACGCGTACTTGGCGCGCCGATCCGGCGTGACGAACGTCTCGGCGACCGCTGACCGGGGCGGGTCGTACTCGTTGAGGACCTGCCTCCACTGCCGGTAGACCTCGTGTACCTCGTCGCGGTCTTGCAGCGGGTGCGTGCCGGAGTTCAGGTCGAGCTTCCAGATCTCCTCCCAGCTGGGCAGCTCGTCCGGGAGGTCCTTGACAAGGAAGTGGGCGACGTCGACGCGGAACCCGTCCACTCCACGGTCGGCCCAGAACCGCAGGGTCGTGAGGAAGTCCTCGCGCACGTCAGGGTTGTTCCAGTTGAAGTCCGCCTGCTCCTTGGTGAACGAGCCCAGGTACCACTGCCCGTCATCAACCCGCGTCCAGCGCGGTCCGCCGAACGCGGCGACCCAGTCCGACGGCGGCAACTCGCCGTCGGCGCCCAGGCCTTCACGGAAGATGTACCGGTCCCGTTCGGCGCTGCCGCGTCCGGCAGCCAGCGCCTGCTGGAACCAAGGGTGCTGGTCCGAGGAGTGGTTGGGCACGATGTCGACGACCAGGCGGATGCCCGCGAGGTGCAGCGCCGCCACCAGCTCGTCGAACTCCTCGAGCGTGCCGATGCGCGGGTCCACATCCCGGTAGTCAGCGACGTCGTACCCGCCGTCGGCCAGCGGGGACGGGTAGAACGGGCTCAGCCATACCGCGTCGATGCCCAGCGACTGCAGATATGGGACGCGCGAGATGATGCCGCGCAGGTCGCCCAACCCGTCGCCGTTGGCATCGGCGAAGGAGCGCGGATAGATCTGGTACACGACGGACTGACGCCACCAGTCTGGGTCCTTGGGTGAGAGGTGGGCGAGGTCTGCGTTCACGATGCTCATGGTGCGGTGATGTCCTTCTAGGTCTGGGTCGAGGCGGGCGTGCGGTCGGTGCTCGAAGGAGCATTCATCAATGTGCGACTGGTGTCATCGGAGGCCCTTTGGAAGGGGAGATCCTTGCCGGCCTCTTTGTCGCCCGCACCGACGAGCACGGCAAGCGGCTGGCGAACCAAGCACTGACCAACGGCATCGAGATCAGCGATGACGAAAAGGCGACAATCCGGCTCGCTGAGCCCTTCGCCGCCCTCGTGCCCGAACCCGCATCGAGCGATGTCCGGTGTTCTAGCACGTCTTTAATTGTGGGCCTCCGTAGAGAGTTCGAGAACCCCTGCCAACCCCCCTTGAAAACCCTGTCTTTGCGCAGGTCACGCGGGTTCTACAAGTAGGGCCGACGCCCGATTCGCCCCTCCGTGGGGGACTTCAGGGCCGGATGGTGTGATCACTTGGGATGGCTCAAACCCTTCTGCGGGTCGAGCAGGTCGATGATCTGGCGGCGAGGTACCGCGACGGTGCGACGCTCATGGAACTCGAACCAGTATCACCGCCCGCCAGAACCGACCAGGTGGATTGAGGTTCAGTCGATCGGTGTGAGTTGAGGCATCCTGTAGCGCTTCATCTGCTCGACATCGGGTCGGTATGCCCGCAGGATGCCGCTCCAGCCGTCCTGCGGCGTGTGCAGGTAGTTCACGCCTTCGCGTTCTGCGAGTCTCCTGGCCTGTGTGCCTCCAAAAACGACGTCGAATGCTCCGTCCGGGCGAGCCTTGAAGTCGGGACGGTTCGACGACACGATGGCGCCCTCATCGGACATGAGGAAGCGATCAGGTCCGTACACCGTCAGTGAGAAGAAGGCCCCGGCCGGGACTGCGTCGAACGATGCCCGGTAGAGGCGTTCGCCTTGGGTGCCGGGCGGTGCGAAAGCGGGGTACATGGCCGTATCCTCCGGGCTCAGTCCGAACTGCCCAGCCATCGTGTATGTCCACCTCTCCCAGTCGGTGACAGCCCGGATGTCGTACTTGACTGTGTCGTAGGTGTCGGCGAGACGCTCGTACGCAGGCAGGAGAGCTGCCCGAACGGTCCGAGTCACCTCCGGATCCGCCTGCGGTTCGAACGGAATCGAGGAGGCCGCCTGGATGCGAGCCTGCGGCTGCAGGGTGTCCCGGATGAACGCCTGGTCAGCCTCCGTGCCACTTGTCGCAATGCGCAGCCCAGCGATGACGTAGTCGGTGTCGACCTCCCCCTCGGTGTAGTGGTGCTCACCGGAGGACCAGGTGTAGTCGACGAATGTGTGGTTAAAGTCCTGGATGTGCAGCGATACGAACCGGTCACCTACCTCGGGGACCGTGATCGTGAAGCCCTCTCTCGCGTCGACGATGACGACGGAATAGACGGTGTCGTTGTTCACCGACACCACCCAGTTGTCTCCGAATCGAGTGAGGCCGGGGAAGTGGAAGAACCGGTTGATCCCACCCGCGCGATGCTGGAAGGCCGACATCAACAGTTCTGCCTCGCCACGCTGATACTCCATCGCCGTCATCCCGTGAGCGACCGGGTCGACATCCCACCCAGCGGAGTCGATCGAACTGATCACCTCATCGGCGGAACGCGTGTCGCGTGCCCCGATCTCCCGATCAATTGCCTTCGCTGTGTGCGCCATGCTCGGGACCCCTCCATCAATGCTCACCGGGCAGGCCGGGTCTGTCTGTCGAATTCATTTCGCGATCTAGGATGCCTCAGCAGCGCGGACGGAGCTTGCCGACACGGCGTCCCGGGTTCGGGTTCACCGGGTCACGGTGCGGGCGAAGACGCGGTAACTGAGGCGCCCCAGGTTTTGTGCCGCTCCTAATTATCGCCTTTCAGACGGTAGGAGGCCGCACCAGAAGCTACAGGAAGCTCAGTCCGGTTTCGAGCGATTCGCGGGCCTCCGCCCCGGTCAGATCCCCCACCAGCACTCGGAGGGTCAGCCCATCAGAGAGCGCGAGCAGATGCCGCGCGGTGAGCCGGGTATCCCGCGTGGTCCTACCCGTGCCTGGCTCTCCGAGTTGCTCTATCAGGCGAACGAACTCGTCCTCAGTGCCGTGCTTGGCCTCAGCCAGGAGACGGGCAATCTGCGGATCGTCCACCGATTTCGCTAGGTACGCGTGCCAGACGCTGGCGCCGAAGCGCGCCCGGGGTGTATCCGGCACGGCGTGCAGCAGGATGTGGTGCAGCCGCACCGCGGGATCGTCGGGCAGTTCCTGGTAATGGTCGTGCGCGCGCTCGATCATCTCGGCGCAGGCCGCGCGCACGAGTGTGTCGCGTGTTCCGAAGTGGTGCTGGACGCGTCCGACCGAGACACCGGCCCGATCCGCCACTCGCCTGAATGTGACGCCCTCGATACCGCCGCGAGCGATCAGGGTCCATACGGCGCGGATGATCGTCCGGCGGCTGGTCTCAGCGGAAGCGGCTGTCACCCATTGATACTAGCAATACGTTTGTATCGTCCAGATGGTAGGATACGAACGTATTGGCGCGCATCAAGGGGTGACATCGTGACTGAGCGCACGAAGGGACGACCGCGCCGCTGGCTGCGCCGGACAGCGGTCGTCGTGGTGTGCGTGCTCGCCGGCTTCCAGGTGATCGGTTGGTTTACGTCGTCCCCTCAGGTCGGCCATTTTCGCAGCGCCGCCGATCGTGACGCCTACGCCGAGGCTTACCAGGAGGCGCTCGCCGCGATGCCCGCCCCGTCCCGCACCCTCGATATCGAGACCTCCTTCGGCACGGTGAGGGTCTACGAGTGGTTGGGCCCGGATTCCTCGGGGGCACCTGTCGTCTTGCTTCCGGGCCGTGGGAGCGGTGTGCCGATGTGGTCGGAGAACCTGTCCGAGATGCTGAAGCACCGCACGGTATACGCCCTCGACGCGATCGGGGACGCCGGAATGTCGACGCAGTCGGTCCCGATCACCGACGCGGCGGACCAGGCGGAATGGATCGACGACGCGCTGGCCGGACTCGGAATCGATCGCGCGCACGTTGTCGGCCACTCGTTCGGCGCGGCCAGCGCCGCAGCCCTGGCGCTCCACCACCCGGAGCGGGTCGCCACGCTGACCCTACTCGAGCCTGCTTTCGTGCTAAGTTGGCCGCCGCTTGGCACCCTGCTGTGGTCGGTTCCCGCTTCCATGCCCTTCCTACCCCAGTCGTGGCGCGACACGGCGGTCGCCAAGATCGCCGGGGAGGATCTCGCCGACTTGGACTCCGGCGATCCGGTCGCGCGCATGATCACCGTCGGCGGAACCGGATACTCCGCGGAACTCCCCACCCCGAGCCCGCTCTCAGACGAACAGCTGCGGAGCCTGGACATGCCGGCGTACGTCGCACTCGCAGACACAAGCACCATCACCCAGGGCGCAGACTCATTGTCGAAGACAGAACTCATCCCGAACGTGACAGCCGAGGTCTGGCCGAACACCACTCACTCGCTGCCCATGCAGGTGCCGAAACCGCTGGCCGAGAAGCTGGCAGCGTTTTGGGTGTCGGGCGATGGCTGACGCCCCGCGCGGGCGAGCTCCCGCCAGCATGATCACCTCCGGTCGGAGCGCAGCGGCGGGGCGACCCGCCCCGGGCTCGTCGCGGGTGCGGGTCCGCGCCGTCATCGACGTGGCCGTGATCGTCGCGATCACGCTGGGGGCGCTGTGGCTTGCGAGCAGGATCCCGGGCTGGCGCGGCTGGGAGCAGCGCGTTTTCGGCGGCCAGTGGCTCGTGCAGATCCTCGCGTTCATGGTGTTGCCGCTGCTGGCGGTACGGACTCTCTCGGACACCGGCCTGCATCGCTGGGCCTCGGACTGGGCGGGATCCGGCGCCCGCTCGAGGTCGGTCTCACCGCGCTCGCCATCGCAGCTACAAGGGAGCACTGCATCCGGGCGCGCACGAGCCACTGATTGAGCCGTTCCCGTAAGGCACTTTGGGTGGAGCATAGGGGGCTCGAACCCCTGACCTACGGCTTGCAAAGCCGTCGCTCTACCAACTGAGCTAATGCCCCTGAATCGCGCGCCTATCGTACTCGCGTCGGGCCTGAAGAGCCAATGCGGTTCCCGAGCGCGACAGACCCCGGAATTGCCGCAGCCGCCTAGTCTTGACGCATGGTTTCCAAGCTCTACCGCACGCAACGCGAGTGGATGAGCCATGCCCTGCAACGCCGCGCCGCACTTGAGGCGATGAGACGGCCCCAGTCCTTGTTGCTCGGTCACGACCCCTGTGATGCTGATCCGTTGCTGATCCGGTCGGCATTGCACCACGGTACGTTGACCGGACGCGACTGCCCGGTCTGCACCTCTGACCGGTTGGCCGTTCTCAATTACGTTTTCGGTGACCAGTTGGGACAGTTCTCGGGACGCATCAAGTCTGCTTTGGATCTGGTCGAGATGGAGCAGCAGTTCGGCGAATTCAAGGTGCGTGTCGTCGAGGTCTGCCCCGACTGCGGTTGGAACCATCTGATCGAGACGTTCATACTAGGGGATGGCCAGCGGCGACGACCACCTCGCCGGCAGCAGACAGTTGAGGACATTTATGGCTGAATCGCAGTCAAACCGGCCCAAGCGTGGGGCCGAGCCGTCGAGCAAGAAGGGGCGCGGCAAGACCACCACCTTGGGCAAAGTCGTGCGCTGGCTGCTGATCGTGATCCTCGCCGGTGCGCTGGCGGTCACGGTTGCGGGCTTCATCTTCTACGAACGCGCCGAACTCCCGGACGTGAACGCCGAGTTCGACACCCAGACCACCCGGCTCTACTTCCGGGACGGCCAGACCGAGCTCGGTCAGCTGGCGGTGCAGAACCGCACGGTCGTCGGCTTCGAGCAGATGCCGCAGTCCATCAAGGACGCCGTCGTCGCTGCCGAGGACCGTACATTCTGGACGAACCAGGGCGTTGACCTCAAGGGCCTGACCAGGGCGGCGTGGGGCATCGTCCGCAACCAGGAAATCGTCGGTGGCGGCTCCACCATCACCCAGCAGTACATCAAGATCCGCTACCTGACCAGTGAACAGACCCTGACTCGCAAGCTGAACGAACTGGCTCTGGCCGTCAAGATGAACAAGGCGGAAACCAAGGAGGACGTGCTCAGCGGCTACCTCAACACGATCTACTTCGGACGCGGCGCCTACGGTATCCAGGCGGCGGCCGACTCGTTCTTCGGCGTCGACGCCGCGGACTTGACGCTGCCGCAGTCGGTGGCGTTGGCGGCCGTCATCAACCAGCCGTCCGCACTCGATCCGGCCAATGGTGAGCAGGCGCGGCAGGCATTGCTGGAGCGCTACAACTACGTCCTGGACGGCATGGTCGAACTGGGCACGATCACCCAGGCAGATCACGACGAGTACTACAACCAGTTGCCCGAATTCCCTGACATCTCGTCCGACAACGTCTACGGCGGCCCGAACGGCTTCCTGATCAAGATGGCCACCGACGAGTTGGAGGCGAACGGGTTCACCCCTGAGCAGATCAACGGTGGCGGCCTGACCATCATCACCACCATCGACTACGAAATGCAGCAGGCAGCGGTCGACGCCGCGCAGTCCACCATCGCCGAGGCGGTCGCCAACGGCCGCCCCGATGCCGATCCGAACGGTCTGCACGCCGGCTTGGCTTCCATCGAGGTCGGCACCGGCCAGATCCTGGCCCTCTACGGGGGCGCCGACTACGTCAGCAACTCCCGCAACTGGGCCACCACGCCGCGCTATGCCGCGTCCACCTTCAAGGTCTGGGGGGCGGTGGCCGGGCTGCGCAACGGCTTCGGGCTGCAGTCGACGCTGCAGGGCAGCACCTACACTCCGACGGGCGACACCGTGCCGGTGCACAACGACTCCGGCTACAACTACGGAACGGTGACCCTGCTGAAGTCGATCACCGACTCCATCAACACCGCCTTCGTCGACCTGGTCTCCCGCATCCCCAACGGAACCGAGGAACTGATCCGGGCTGCGAACGACGGCGGCCTTCCTGAGGACCCCTCATGGGCGCCACAGGCCAACCGCATGGTGCTGGGTGAGGGTGAGGTCACTGCGCTCGACAACGCCACCGGCTTCGCCACGCTGGCCAACAACGGCGTCCGCAACGAAACCCACATCGTCGCTGAAGTGCGCGACGCCAATGGCAACGTGATCCACAGCGGCAACACCGAAGGTGAGCGCACCATCGAGGAGGACGTCACCCGCGACCTCACCTATGCGCTGTCGCAGGCGGTGGCCGGTTCCACCTCCAACGCGGTCGGTGGCAGGGCGGTAGCCGGCAAGACCGGCACCGAGGGCGTCCAGGTCGGCTTGCAGCAGGGTGTTTCCGAGACGCTCACCAGGGCGGCCTGGCTGGTCGGTTACACCAAGCAGATCGCCACCTCGGTGGTGATGGTGGCCGGCGACGCCGGCAACGACAACCTCGATGTCTATGGGCCTGGCGGCTCCACCTTCTACGGTGCCGGGTATCCGACGCAGGTCTGGAACGCCTACATGGCTAGGGCGGTTGACGGTATGGAGTACCTGCCGTTCGACGCACCCGCCAACATCCAGCCGACCGTGAAGAACACCCTGCCGGCCGCCTCGGCAACCCCGCAGGCGCCGTCGTCCACTCAGGATGAGCCGACCTCCGAGGCGCCCGCCACCACAGTCGAGGCGACCACCGAGGCGCCCATCACCCAAGGGCCGCCCACCACTGAACCGCCGACCGGCACGCTGGCACCGCCGACCACCGAGGCGCCGGCCGCCACGGCACCGGCCGGTTGGCCGTCGGGCGTGCCATGGCCGGGCGGAGGCCGACCCAGCTGAGCGTGGCAGCATCCGGGTGATGCGGCACAATGGCGGGGTGAGCGCACCGGCCGACCTGACGTACCGCGTGGGCGGCAACGTCGGTCGGCGGGCCCGCCGGTCCGGTTTCTGGTTCAATCCGGTGATCTGGTCACTGCTGGCCGCGACCGCCACCTGGCTGGTGGTCATCGGTCGGCAGATACCTTGCCGACCGACCGCGGACGGCTTCCCGAACGCGTTCCTGCGGCTGTGCTACAGCGACATCCCGATCCTGTACCTGGGACGCGGCATCAGCACAGGGGCGGGCTTCTACACCGAGGTGCCACTGGAGTACCCGGTTCTCATCGGCTATTTCATGGCCGCCGCGCGGGCCGTCACCGGGATCCTCGGTGGCCACGTCTCGCCGGAGGCAACCTTCGACCAGCAGGTGGCGGCGTCCCAGATCTTCTTCCAAGTCACCGCGGTCGCGCTGTTCGTCTGCTTCCTGGTGACCGTGGTGGTGCACCTGCAGTTGGGGGGCCCGCCGCGGGCCTGGGACGCGTTGCTGATCGCCGCGTCCCCGGTGGTAATGGCGAACGCCTTGATCAACTGGGATCTGCTAGCGGTGATGCTGACAGCGCTAGGCCTGCTGGCTTGGCAGCGCCGCAATCCGGTGATCGCGGGCGGCATCCTCGGGCTAGCGTTTGCGGCGAAGTTCTATCCGATCCTGGTCCTGGTGGCCATCACGCTGCTGTGCGTGAGGGCTGGCCGCCACCGAGTCATCGGCCAGGTTTGGCTCGCTGCCTTGTTGGCGTGGTCGGTGGTCAACCTGCCCATCATGGTCGCTGCGTGGGACGGCTGGTCGCAGTTCTGGACCAAGAACGCAGATCGGGGCGCCGACCTGGGGTCGATCTGGTACGTCCTGGGGTTGGTGGGCCTGCCGGTCCCGGCGGTCTCAGCGATCGCGTTCGTCTGCATGGCCGCAGGCGGGATCGCGCTCATCTGGCTGGTGCTGAAAGCACCACGGCGTCCCCGATTGGGGCAGGTCGCGTTGCTGCTGCTGGTGGTCTTCCTCGTCTTCAACAAGGTCTACTCACCGCAGTACGCGCTGTGGCTGCTGCCGCTGGTGGTGCTGGCCAGGCCGAAGCTGTTCGACGTGTCGGTCTGGACGGCCGGTGAGATCGTCTACTTCGTGTCCATCTGGGGATTCCTGCACGGCGCCCTCGGACCGGGCAAGAACGCGGAATGGGCCTACTGGGTGGCAGTGATGCTGCGTATCTTCGCCCAACTGTGGTTCGCGCTGCGGGTGGTCGAAGACATCATGAAGCCCTGGGAAGATCCGGTACGACAGCCCATGGTGGATGACCCGATCGGCGGCGTGCTGAATCACGCCCCGGACGCCGGTTGGGTGGCCTTGCTCGAGGCGTCCCGGGCGAGACGGACGCCGGTGCCGTGAGCGCCACCTCGACGCGGGGGGACGCCCGAGTGGTGGTGATCACCTGGCTGGCCACCCGCGCGGTCCTGCTGCTGGTCGCCCGACAGGTGATGGCCGACACCGGATCGTCGCTGACCCAGGTCTTGTCGCAGTGGGACGTCGCCCACTACCTGACGATCGCCGAGCACGGCTACCGTGACCCGCTCGATGTCGCCTTCTTCCCCGGACTGCCGTTGCTGATGCGGCTGTTGGCGGCGTTCGGCGTCCCGATGGTGCTGGGCGCCGCCGCGTTGGCGCAGCTGGCGTCCGCATTGGCGGCGTGGGCGCTGCACCGGATGGCCGGCCCGTGGGTGGCCAGCCTGTGGCTGCTGGCACCGATGACCGTCTTCACCGCGGTGCCGTACACCGAGCCCTTCTTCTGCGCGGCCGCCTTCTGGGCCTGGCAGCGTGGCCTGGCCGGACGCTGGGGCCAGGCGGCGGCACTGGCGGGGGTGGCCTGCGCGTTCCGGATCTCCGGCCTTTTTCTGGTGGCCGCGCTCGGCATCATGATCCTGGTCGAGCAGGATCGACGGTTCCGGGAGCGCATGCGGGACGCCCTGTGGCTGCTGGTGCCGGTCGCGGTGCTGGGCCTCTACGCGGTCTTCCTCCACCAGCAAACCGGCTCGTGGACGGCTTGGTACACCGCCCAGGGCGCCGGCTGGCAGCGGAACCTGTCGTGGCCGTGGGACGCGTTGGCGGCGACGTTGCCGCTGACTGCCGCGTCCCACTGGCCCGGACGGCCCGAGGTGCCGGTGATGTTCCGCCTCGAGATCGTGTCGGTGGCGCTCGGCTACCTGACGGCCATCTGGTGCCTGTTCCGGCGTCGCTGGGCGGAGTTCACCTGGGTTTTCGTCAGCGTGGTGGCCCTGAGCAGTTCGGGATGGTTCATGTCGGTGAACCGGGCGGTGCTGCTCTGGTTCCCGCTGTTCGCCTTGCTTGCCGGCGTCGTGCGGTGGCGCCCGAAGGGCGGCGGTGCCCGGGCGGCGTGGCGGGTCTTCCTGATCGTGCTCCTGGTGGCCGACTTGGCGGTGATCGCCTGGTGGGGGTGGTTGTTCGGGACGGGGCGCTGGGCGTCCTGACCCCGCTGGCGGCCTGCCTTCAGCGGCCGTCGAAGCCGGCCAGCACGCCGCGTCCAGTTACCGAGGCCGACGCGGCGACGATCGCTTGCTGCAGGGAGGCGGTGAAGTCGCGTCCGTGCGCCAGGTGCGCGATCAGCGCCCCATGCAGCACGTCACCAGCGCCGGTGGTGTCCACGACCTCCACCCGCGGTACCGGGAACTCGCGGGCCTGGTCGGCGATCATGGCCTGCACCGGCTGCGCGCCCCGACTGCGGGCCAACCGCGCAATCCCATAGTCGGCCAGCGCGGCCAGGGCTCGTTCGGGGGGCTGCCCGGGGAAAGCGAAGTCGGCCGAGACCACGGCGATGTCGAGGCGGGGCAGCAGGATCGGTAGGCGTGGCTTCCACGAGCCGCCGTCCAGCACGTGAATCGGAACCGGCTGGGCGGCCAGCGCGACCGAGGCGTCCATCAGGTGGCCGTCGTGCAGCACCACCTCTGCACCGTCGATCACCTCGGACGACGGCAACTCGGCGCCCAGCAGAGCGGCAGCGTTGCGCGAGACCACCGACCGCGCCCCGTCAGGGGTCACCATGATCGTCGAGACCGGCAACTGGTGGTCGGCGGGTGCCAGGTCGACGATCTCGACGTCGGCCAGCCGGGCTCGCACCAGATCGGCCAGGTCGGACGCGCCGAGTGCCGTGACCAGACGTACCCGGCAGCCGAGCCGGGACGCCACACGGGCCGCGTTCGCCGCCGGACCGCCGACGTCATACCAGAACCGGGTCGAGACGACCTTCTCGTTCGGGCCGGGCAGGGCGTCCACCGCCTGCACCAGGTCGAGGGTGGTCAGGCCCACGCAGACAACCAGAGGCGACATGCTGCCATCGTAGGTGGGCACGGGGCGGGTCGAACTGGAGTAGCCTCAACGGCAGCAGCGCGGATCGGGGAGCACGACGGATCGGGAGGGTTTCGATGCGGGCACCGGAGTGGACCAATGAGGTCATCTGGTATGCGATCTACCCGCTCGGCATGGTGGGCGCACCGAAACAGGCCACGGCCGAGACGGGGCCCAGCCATCGGCTCGGGCGGATCGAGGCGTGGCTCGACCACCTGATCGTGCTGGGCTGCAATGGGCTGGCGCTGGGTCCGATCTTCGCGTCCCGCAGCCACGGCTACGACACCCTCGACTACTTCCGGATCGACCCCCGGCTGGGCGACGATGCCGACTTCGATCACCTCGTGCAGGCCTGCCACGACCGGGGCATCCGAGTACTGCTCGATGGGGTCTTCAACCACGTTTCCGCCGACTTCCCGGAGCTGGTCGAGGCGCTTGCAGACCCGAACGCCCTCAACGCAGGCTGGTTCCACATCGACTTCAGCACCAGCCCGCCGACGCGGCTCAACTTCGAAGGCAGCGACGACCTCGTCCGGCTGAACCATGCCAGTCCCGACGTGGTCAAGCTGGTCGGCGACGTGATGACGCATTGGTTGGCGCGCGGCATCGACGGCTGGCGGCTGGACGCCGCCTACGCGGTCGATCCGCAGTTCTGGGCGCAGGTGCTCGACCGGGTTCGTGCCGAGTATCCGCAGGCATTGTTCGTCGGCGAGGTCATCCACACAGATCTGGCCCGGGTGAGCGCCGCCACCGTCGATTCGATCACCGCCTACGAGTTGTGGAAATCGACCTGGAGCGCGATCAATGACCGCAACTTCTTCGAGCTCGATTGGACGATGACCCGCCACGACGAACTGCTTGAGTTGGTGCGGCCGCTGACATTCGTCAGCAACCACGACGTGACCAGGATCATCAGCAAGGTGGGCCCGCAGGGCGCCCTACTGGCGTTGGTGGTGCTGGCCACCGTCGGCGGTATGCCGTCGATCTACTACGGCGACGAGGGCGGGCTGCCCGGCATCAAGTACGAGCGTCCGGGCGGGGACGACGAGGTTCGCCCCGAGATGCCGGCGGCGCCCCTCGACTGGCAGTTGCCGCATCCCGAGATCTGGCAGGCGCATCGCGCCTTGATCGCGCTGCGTCGCAAGCATCCGTGGCTGGTGGACGCCCGGCACGAGGCGGTCAAGGTCGACTCCGAGCGCTACGTCTACAAGATGACCGCCGGGAACCAGTGGCTGCAGGTGGAGCTCGACATGACCAAGGGCTCCGCTGCTGTCGTCCGAGACGCTGCTGGGGAGGCGTACCGCCACTGAATACGCACCCCCTACGACCATTCCCAACAGCACCTCGACTTCGTGCCCTACTACGCGCGGGTCGGTGAGTCCTGGAGCAAGATCGACTACTCGGGGCCGGCTGCGAACTGGATGAAGCCACTCGAAAAGGGCGAATCGGTCGACATCGTCGAGATCGCCGCGAGCTGGTACGTCGACGATCTGCCGCCGATGATGTTCATCAAGGCCAGCCCGAACAGCCACGGCTTCGTGAACCCGCGCGACATCGAGGAGATGTGGCGCGACCAGTTCGATTGGGTCTATCGCGAACTCGACTACGCCACCTTCACCATGACGGTGCACCCGGACGTCTCGGGACGCCCGCAGGTGCTGCTCATGCTGGAGCGGCTGATCGAACACATCAGCGGGCATGACGGGGTCAAGTGGGCGACGTTCAACCAGATCGCCGACGACTTCAGGCGTCGCTACCCGTTCGAGTCGGACGAGCGGCCGGCCGCCTGGTGAGGCTGCAAGCTCGACCAGCGCCGTAGCGTCTCGACGACGGCGCGACGCAGGTTCTGCGGGCCCTGGCGCAGGGCCTGCGCCAGCGGTGTCCCGGGTGGGGTGATGGTCACCAGTTCGACGACTCTGCCGGGCAGGCGTCCTGGTTCGAGGTCGACCCGGCCACCGAAGACGATGACCGGAACACCGGCCCGTTCGGCGTGCTCACAGATCCGCTGAATGGCCTTGCCGTGTGGGGTCTGCTGGTCGACCGAACCCTCTGCGGTGACCAGCAGGTCGGCGAACCCCAACTGCTCGTCCAAGCCGACCAGTTCGGCGACCAGGTCCAGGCCGGGGCGCAGCCGCGCGTCCAGGAAGAATTGCAGTGCCCAGCCGAGCCCGCCTGCGGCGCCCGAGCCGGGCAGCTCGGCAACTCGGGCGGCGTCCTCGCCACAGCAACCCACCAGGCGGGCCAGGATTGCGTCCAGCTCGCAGACATCGTCGGGGCCGGCGCCCTTCTGCGGTCCGTAGACAGCGGAAGCCCCGCTCGGCCCCAGGAGCGGATTGGTGACATCGCAGGCGACCTGCACGCTAACCCGGCCCAACCGCGGGTCGAGACCGGAGGCGTCCACCCTCGCCAACTCGCGCAGGCCGGCGGGTGTCGGCGGGAGTTCGGTGCCTTGCGCGTCGAGGAAACGCACGCCAAGGACGGCCAGCATGCCGGCCCCCGCCTCGTTGGTGGAGCTGCCCCCGATGCCGATCACCAACCGTTCGGCCCCGGCGTCCAGTGCGGCCAACACCAACTGCCCGAGCCCGCGGGTGTCGAACTCGAAGATCCGGCGTTCGGCGGCCGGCACCCGCTCTAGGCCGCTGGTGGCCGCCACATCGAGCACCGCCAGCCGGGGCGCCGTGCCGTCGTCCTGCGGGCCGGTGGCCAAGGCGAACGCCGCGACGTGCCGGGTGCCGCGCTGGTCAGTCACTTCGGTGGCGACCAAGCGGGCGCCGAGTGCCGCGGCAACCGCGTCGGTGAAGCCCTCGCCGCCGTCGGCGATCGGCAGTTCGACCGTGGTGGCCGCTTCGAGCACCTCCCGGACTCCGGACGCCATCACCGCGGCGGCCTGCCGGGCTGTCATCGATCCCTTGAACGAATCCGGGGCGCAGACGACATACATTTCCGGGCCTCAGCTGCGAGAGACGAGATCTTTGTACTGCGGGTGCTCTGCGATGTACGAGGCCGTGAACGGGCAAAGCGGCAAAACCTTGCGTCCGCTCGCCCGCACATCATCGAGCGCGAACTCGGTCAGCTGGCTCGCCAAGCCGCGATTGCGATACCGCGGTGGCGTCCCGGTGTGGGTGATGGTGAGTACGTCGCCATCGACGAAATAGTCGATCTGGCTGACCATCTCACTGCCTTCCCACGCCTCATAGCGAAAGGCGCCGGCGTTGTGGTGCAGCTCCAGGTCTGCCATGGTCGTTTCCTTCCTGTCAGGCAAGCAGAACGCTGCCTTGATCGTTGATCTCGTCGGCGTCCATGTCGTCGAACCAGCTGCCGTCGCTTCCGAGGTAGCGGAAGTACAAGGTGGTGCCGGGATGGCAGACCACGGTGGTGCTCAGCGTGCCGTCCGGTCGCCGAATCAGCGGGTGCCGGTAGGGCTGCCAATCATTGAAGTTGCCGACCACGCTGATGGGCGCGCCGGCGACGTTGGACGGCAGGATAAACGTCACGGTGACCAAGCCGTCGTTCGTCTGCTTGCGGATCAAGATGACCTCCGTGCGCTGGGATGATCGCCACGTTAGAGGACGGGTGAAGGCGCGCCGGGATACTTCCGCACGGTGAGACCGGTCGGCGCTAGACGGCTTGGGTGCGTAGGTATCGCCCGAAGTGCGGAACGGTGAACGCGACCCGGCCACGTTCGCACGCGTAGACCAGTCCCTTCTTCAGCAGGGCGTCGCGGGCGGGGGAGAGGGACTGCGGCGTCCGGCCCAGGTGCTCGGCCACCGAACTGGTCGGGACGCCGACCCCTGGGTCGTCAAGCTCATCTTGGGCGCCCAGCTCCGCCATCGCCCTCAAATATTCGCGTTCCGCGGGTGTCGCCCGCTCGTAGCGGCTGCCGAAGAAGCCCACGGCGAGTTCCGCCTCGGCCTCGGGCACGGCCACGGCCGCGTCGTCGGCGGTGATCGGGGAGACGGGGGCGAGGTCCCAGGCCACCTTGCCATAGGCTTGGATGAAGTAGGGGTAACCGCTGGTCACCCGGTACATCGCCGCCAGCGCGTCCGGCGTGAACTCGGCGTCCTCGTCGTTGGCCGGCACCTGCAGGGCCAAGTCGGCGGCCGCCCGGTCGAGCCGGTCGATCCGCTGGTAGCTGAACAGTCGCTCCGAGTAGCTCTTGGATGCGCTGAGCAACGTCGGCAGGTGCGGCAACCCTGCACCGACAACGATCAGCGGCAACCGTTGCTGACTGATCTCGTGGCAGGCCGCGCACATCGCGGACAGGTCTTCGGGACGCAGGTCCTGCATCTCGTCGATGCAGACCGCCACTCCCACCCCTTTGTCGGCGGCCAGCCCCCCGACGTCGGTGAACAGCTCGACCAGGTCGATCTCGATGTCACCGGAATCTGCCCGGCCCGCGGTGGGTGGCGCCGCGATGCCCGGGTTCCAGCGCTCGGCGAGCTTCGCGCGGGGTCCGGCGTCCCGCTCGATGAACGAACGGATGGTGCCCAGTGTGGTGGCGGCGTCCGGGTGGGCGAGTTCGCGCACGGCGGTGTGCAGTGCTGCACCCATCGGACGACGGATGCCCTGGTCGGGTCGGGCCTCGAACTTGCCACTGCCCCAGCCGGCCCGCACCGCCGCCGACCGCAGCGCGTTCAGCAGCACGGTCTTGCCGACTCCGCGCAGCCCGGTGAGGATGATCGACCGTTCGGGACGCCCCCGCGCGATGCGTTCCAGCACCACGTCGAAGGCCCGGAGTTGTTCATCGCGGCCGGCGAGTTCGGGGGGACGCTGCCCGGCGCCCGGGGCGTAGGGGTTGCGGATCGGATCCATGCCGAGAACTGTATTCGCGACTCTAGAAGTTTCCGAAGAGGCGCGCATAGATTGGCATCGGCCAAAAACAATGCGACCGTTCCGCCCGGGACAGCCCGGGTGGAACGGTCGCAATCTGTGGACGCGAAGGCAGCGGTCAGGCAGATGCCGTGACCAGGTCGCGGCTCATCGCCAGGGCGTAGTCGGTGGAATCGAAGCCGGCCACCAGATGCCAGGTGGTGGGGCCGACCTGGACCACACCGGCCAGCCCGGCCTCCTGCAAGGCAGCGGTGTCGACCGACGAGGAGTCCGCCACCTCGACCCGCACCCGGGTCTCGGCGACCGGCTCCACCTTGACGACATTGGTGGTTCCGCCCAAGGCGTCGAGCCACTGCTTGGCCTTGTCCTGTTCCGCAGCGCCGACGGTGAGGTCGGGCACCTGCGCCGGCAACTCTCCCCGAGCCTCGGCCCGCTGCTCCGGCGTGCGGTAGTCGGTGATGACGATCAACACCATGGACACGGTGAAGGCCACCGCGATGGCGATCGCGTAGACCCACATCGGGTCGAAGACCGGGATCGTGAGCAGGGAGGTGAATGCGAACGCCTGGGTCTTCACGCCCTGGAAGGGGGTGCCGAGGATGGCGATGGTCAGGCCGCCAGCGAAACAGCCGACCAGCATGCGCGGGTAGATCCGCTTGAAGCGCAGGTGGATGCCGTACAACGATGGCTCCGAGATGCCGCCCAGCAAGCCGGCCGCGAGCGCACCGGTGGCGGTCTGGCGCATGGTGACGTCCTTATCCCTGATGGACAGGAACAGCACACCGGCGGTGGCGCCGAAGCAGGCGAAGTTCCATGCCCCCATCGGGCCCTGGATGAAGTCGTAGCCCAGCGTCTGGATGTTCACCAGCATGAGCGCGTTCAACGGCCAGTGCAGGCCCAGCGGCACCAGGAACGGGTACAGCATGGGGATGAGCAGCGCGAAGACGAAGGGTGCGTTGGTGTTCATCCAGCTCATGCCCGCGCCCAATCCGTTACCGAGCCAGATGCCGAGCGGGCCGATCAGGAAGGCGGTCACCGGGACCATGATGGCCATCGAGAAGAACGGCACGAAGACCATCTGCACGTTGGCGGGGAAGATCTTCTTCAGCAGCCGGTAGACCAACGCCAGGACCGCCACCATGATCAGCGGCACGAAGACCTGGCCGCCGTACTCGTTCAGCTGCATGGGGATGCCGAAGATGTCGGCGGTGCAGGACTGGGTGCCCAGTGTGGCGTTGGTGACGCAGACGGTGTCGGGGAACCGCGTGGTGTCGGACAGGCTGATGAATTCCGGTGTCATCATTGCCCCCATCACCGCGGCGCCGACCCAGGGGTCGACGTCCAGCTTCTTGGCGGCGTTGTAGGCGATCATGATCGGCAGGAAGTAGAAGACCGCCCGCCACATCGTGTCCACGAAGACCCAGCTGGCGGACTTGTCAGGAGCCCGGAAATCGACGATGCCCAAGGCGTCCATCACAGCAGCGAACGCGATGATCAGCGAGGCACCCAGCAGGATGCCCAAGATCGGGCGGAACGAATCGGAAAGGTACTCGAAGAAGTTGTCCAGCCAGGCCACCTTGCCCCTGGTCTTGGACCGGGCTGCCGCCTTGACATCGGCATCGGAGGACCCCGCGCCCATCTTCTGCATCTCGGGCAGGGCCATGATTTCGTTGTAGAACGTGCCAACGGCGCCACCGACAATGACCTGATACCGATCGCCGGCCTGGGGAACTGCCCCCATCACGCCCTGGATCGACTCGATCTGTTCGGTGTTCACCAGCCCGGCATCGTGCAACTCGAAGCGCAGTCGGGTGGCGCAGTAGGTAAGCGCGACGATGTTCTCGGGCCCGCCGACGCCGCGGACAATCTCACTCGCAGTGGTCATCTTGATCTGTCCTTGTCTTTGAGGCGGTCGCTCAGCCCTCGTCCACCGGGACGAGAGCGCGGACTTCGGCGGGAGTGCTGCACTTGATCGCCTTGGCGGCGAGTGCCTTGCACTGGTCCAGCGAGTAGGCCCGGACGGCCGCCTTGACCGCCGGGATCGCCGGGATGGAACAACTCAACTCGTCAGCACCCAAGCCGACCAGGATCGGCACCGCCTGTGGGTCGGAGGCGACACCGCCGCAGATGCCCAGCCACTTGCCCTTCGCGTGCAAGGCATCGCAGGCCTGGCCGATCAGCTTCAGCACGGCCGGGTTGCAGGGGTCGACCTGGGCCGCCAGCTTGGGGTGGCCGCGGTCCATGGCCAAGGTGTAGCTGGTCAGGTCGTTGGTTCCGACGCTGAAGAAGGCGACATCCTCGGCAGCGAACTGCTCGGCCATCACCCCGACCGACGGCACCTCCATCATGATGCCGACCTTGACGTTGGTGCCGGCCCCGAGGGCGGCAGCCTCCTCGTCCCAGATCTGCTTGGCGAAGCGCCAGTCGTCGATCGTGGCGATCATCGGGAACATCACGAACAGCTCTGCTCCGGCTCCGGCCGCCTTGACGATGGCACGGCACTGGGTGCGCAGCACCTCGGGACGGTCGAAGCCGACCCGCACCCCGCGGACCCCGAGGAAGGGGTTCTCCTCCGCCGGAATGGGCAGGTAGGGCAGTGGCTTGTCGCCGCCCACATCGAGAGTGCGGATCACCAAGGGCTGGCCGGGCTTGAGCGCCTTGGCGATGTCGGTGTACAGCGCGGCCTGTTCTTGCTCGCTGGGCGCACTCTGCCGACCCAGGAAGACGAATTCGCTGCGCAGCAGGCCCACGCCTTCGGCGCCCATGGGCATGGCGTCCTGGGCGTCTTGCAGGCCGCCGATATTGGCCACGACCTGCACCCGATGGCCGTCGATCGTGGTGGCCGGTTCGCCGGCGTGGCTGAGGTCGCGTTTCCGTTTCGCGGCGATCCGACGTTGACGAGTGACGATGTCATCGATCTGGGCGTCGCTGAGGTTCATCTGCAGCGTGCCCTTGCCGCCGTCCAGCACCACCCGGGTGCCGTCGGCGATCGACAGCGCACGCCCCTCGATGCCGGCGACTGCCGGAATGTCCAGTGAGCGGGCGATGATCGCGACGTGGCTACTCGCCCCGCCCGACGTGGTGGCGAACCCGACGACCCGGCTGCGGTCGAGGGTGGCGGTGTCGGAGGGGGTGAGGTCTTCGGCGATCAGGATGGTGTTCTCGGGGATCTCCGGCTTCTCCCGGCGCTGCCCGGTCAGCTCTTCCAGGACGCGCTGGCCGACGTCGCGGACGTCGTTGGCTCGTCCAGCCAAGATCTCGTTCTTCAGCCCGGCCAGCCGGTCGGCGTAGGTCTGGAAGGCGCCACGCCAAGCGAAGGGTGCGCTGTTCCCCTTCTCGATCGCGCTGGAGGCGATGTCGAGCAGATCAGGGTCTTGCAGGATCGTGGCATGCGCGGCGAAGATTGCCGCGTTCTGTTCGTCCGACTCCTTCTCGAGCCGGCTCTGCAACGCCGACAGATCAAGCAGCGCGCGGTCGATCGCCGAGTTGAGCTTGCGTCGCTCCAGGTGCTTGTCGGCCGCGAATTCGGCGAGGACGATGTCCTCGTGATGCAACTGCATCACCTGCCCCACTCCCAGCCCCGGGGAGGCTGCCACACCGAGCAGCAGGTTGGGATCACCGGATCGGGGTGCCTTGGAGACCGGCTCGGGCTCGGCGTCGACCGCCGGCACAGCTGCGGTGTCGGGCCCGCCCAAAGGCAGCGGCGGGCAATCTTCGCCCAAGCCGCTGGTGATTCCCTCGACAACCGCGTCCAGCGCGGCCTCGGCGTCTGGACCGTGCGTCGAGACGATGATCTTGTCGCCACGCGCGACGGCCATCGACATGATCGCCATGATCGACTTCGCGTTGGCCGTGTCGTCGCCTCGCCGAAGCGTGATGTCGGAGTCGAACTGCTTGGCCAGTGCCACCAAAGTCGCCGCCGGCCGGGCGTGCAGGCCGGTCGGGTTGGGGATCAGGACAGCCTCAGAACTGAGCGCGCGCCCGCCGGCGATCGGGCCGGCTTCTGCGGACGCCTGGTCGAGCACGATCTCGGCCACCACATCTTGTCCGGCGGTGACCATGCCGGTCATCGGGGTGAGGCTGCTGATCGCATCGGAGTTGGTGACGACCACCTGGGTCAGCAGGCTCAGGGCCTCCTTGGCGACCGTGTCCAGATCGAAGGCGATCAACTCGTCACCGACGCTGACCTGCTGGCCCGCCTTGACCTTGGCCTGGAATCCCTTGCCACCCATCCGGACGGTGTCGAGGCCGATGTGCAGCAAGACCTCCAGTCCGTCTGCGGAGCGGATGGTCACCGCGTGCTTGGCCGGCTGGACGTTGACGACTTCTCCGTCGATCGGCGCGAGGAGTACGCCGCTGAGCGGGTCGATGGAAATGCCGTCACCCACCATCTTCTTGGCGAAGACCGGGTCGGGAACCATTTCGATGGGTACCAGGATGCCGGTGAGCGGCGCGATGAGTTGAACTCGAGTGGAGGCCAGTGTTTGTGTCACGAGGCTCTGCCTTCTGTCGGTGAAGGAGCGTTTGAACAGCCGAAAGCCTACTACTAGGCGACTCGCGGGCGTGGCAGGTTTGTGAGGCTTGCGCGCAATCTCTGACGGTCAGCCTGCGGTTCAAGCCGTCGGTTCGATCGTGACCGCCTGCATGACCGGACGCAATCCCATCCACCACTGCTGCCTGGGGCGGCGGTGCAGGCGATCGACGGAGTCCATCATGTGCGCCAGTGGTGAGCAGACGATCTGTGACGCCTGCAACCCCACGTACCAACCCCCGCCCTGCTCCGACGCCAACGCATCGGCGATCTGGTAAAGGCTGCGGCTGACCACCCGGGTGGCCAGCAACCGGTCTGCCGGTGTCGGCTCGGCGCCCTGCTGCACATGCCCGATGATGTGGGTGCGGACGTCATAGGCGCCCCGGCTCGCACCGTCCAGGAGTTGACTGATGAACTCGGTGGTGTACGAATCGGACGCCCGTTCGTTGCGCACCGCCAGGAAGAACCGGCGTCCGGCCGCGAAGCTCTGCTGCAACCAGTTGACGTCGGCGGCCAGTGAGTTCAACTCGATGCCCTCTTCATTGAGGTAGACGCGCTCCGCGCCCCCGGCCAGGCCGCTCATCAAGGCCTGGAAGCCGCAGAAGCGTCCCATCGTCTCGACCACGAACGCCCGCGTGGTCGCCGAACCACTCATCTTGATCTTGTCGATCGCAGACACATTGACGTTCAAGGCGGAATCGGCGCCGACCGACAGTTCGGTGCCGGGCAAGTTGTTGTCGATGGACGTCGGCACCACCACGATCGGGATCTGGAAGGCAGGGTACCGTTCGCGCTCCTCATACATCAGATGGGCGGACTGGTAGGCGTTCCAGCCACCGATCACCAGCAGCGCATCGATGCGGTTGTCCTCCAGCGAACGGGCGATCTTGTACAGGTCCTCCATCGTCGGCACGACTCGTCGCAAGCCCAGCTCGGCCCCGCCGCTGCCACTCCAGCCCTCCACGTCGTCCCAGCTGAGTTCGGCCAACTGACCGTGCTGCAGCCCGGTGAACCCGTTGCGGATGCCGACCATCGTGAAACCGCGGGTGATGCCGAGCCGCACCGCCACCCGGGCCGCAGTGTTCATGCCAGGCGCCAGACCGCCCGCGTGCACGATCGCGATGCGCTTCGCTCCGGGAGGCGGTTCGTAGGCGGCCGGCTGCGACAACTCGTGGAAGACGTCGTACAACTCGTTGAACGACGGGCCTCGAGCAGCCATCGCAGCCGCATAGTCGCCGGCGGCGATCAGTTCGGGGACGCGCTGGGTGTCTTGCACGGCCTGGACGAGGGGCACCCGCACGACATCGTTACCCAAGACGCCGAGCACCTTGGGTTGGCCCGGTGTCGACGGGTGAAGTACCTCGTCCACAGCCTCGTGGCCAAGCCAGGTCGACGCCCAACGGTCGTAGGCGCTCGGCACGCCGCCGCGCTGCACGTGGCCCAAGATGGTGACCCGGGTCTCCTCCTGCAGGCGGTCCGAGATGACGCTGCGCACGTATTCGCTGCTGATCGGGGCGCCGGTCTGATCTGTGGCGCCCTCGGCGACCACGACGATCGAGTCACGACGGCCCCGCGCCCGACCACGCCGCAGGCGCTCGCACATCTGATCCTCCCAGCCCGGGGCAGGCGGGTTCTCGGGGACCAGGACGTAGTCGCAGCCCCCCGCGATGGCCGCCGCGAGCGCCAAGTAGCCGCAGTGCCGACCCATCACCTCCAGGACGAAGCTGCGCTGATGGCTGGCGGCAGTGGACGAGAGCGCGTCCAAGGCGAACAGGATGCGGTGCAGCGCGGTATCGGCGCCGATCGTCGACTCCACGCCCACCAGGTCATTGTCGATGGAGCCCACCAGGCCGGCGATGATCAGATCGTCGTGGGCCGCGGCCAGTTCGGCCGGCGCCTCGCCGTTGGCCACCAACTCGGCCAGCAGGTCGGGCCACTCGTCCCGGAACCGGTTGAGTCCGGTGAGGCTGCCGTCGCCACCGATGACCACCAGCCGGTCGATGCCACGCTCCAGCAGGTTGCGGGCGGCCTTCAGCCGGCCCTCCCGGGTGCGGAACTGCGTCGAGCGGAACGTGCCTATCACGGTGCCGCCGCGACCCAGGATCGCCGCCACGTCGTCCCAGCCGAACCGCCGGATGCCGGCGCCGCCGTCGATCATGCCCTGGTAGCCCTCGAAGATGGCGTAGACCTCGGCGCCGCGGCTGATCGCGGTGCGCACCACCGCCCGCACCGCGGCGTTCATGCCTTGGGCGTCACCGCCCGAGGTGAGTACGCCGATCCTGACTGGTGCTCCGCCCGCCTGCTGGTTGCTCATTGGTCACCTCGAGTTCGCCTTTGAATAGGCTCAAGCCTAGGACGGCGGTCGCTGCTTGGTGAGCTGTCGCAGGTCAATTGGACGCCAAGCCGACCATGCTCTGCCGGCTCACCGTGATGATCTGGCGCTAGGGACGGTCGAAGACCAGAATCACGAAGATGTGGATCATCGCGTCAGCCGACGCGGTGCAGCCAGCCGTGGAGGTCGGGCTCGGT
>CALMKG010000212.1 GCA_937867175.1 uncultured Propionibacterium sp.
GTGTTCACGCTGACCTCGGTGGCGACCTCGTCGGAGGTGCCCTTGCGCAACGATCCGCCATTACCCGCGTAGAGGCCCTCGGTGCCTTCGCGGACCACGACGAAGTCGACGGTCTTGCCTTGGGTTACCCAGTCGGCCAGTGGGCTGCGCACCCCGGGATAGGTCCGCGACGGCCGCAGGTTCACGTCCTGATCGAAGGCGAACCGAAGCTTCAGCAGCAGCCCCCGCTCCAGCAGCCCACTGGGGATCTGGGTGCTGCCTGGGGCAGCACCGACCGCGCCGAGCACGATCGCATCCGCGGTGGCCAACTCAGCCAGCGTCTCGTCGCTCAGCACTTCACCGGTGGCCAGCCAATGGTCGGCGCCCAATTGGTAGTTGCGGAAGCCGAACGCGTCCTCGCCGACCGTGGCAGTCAGCACCTTGATGGCTTCGGCGACGACCTCGGGGCCAATCCCGTCCCCGGGGATCACGGCGATGGTGGGACGAGTGGGCGCAGCAGTCATGGGCGAAACCCTATCGGGGGCGCCGTCGGCGTTCCGGCCGATCTCACCCGCGAGCGTCGGCGTCCGGCCACCACGCCAAGCTCTTGAACGTGGTGTCGACCGGGCAGGTGGATCGGAGCCGGCAGACGGCGATGACTAGCCCCGTGAAGCCCTCTTCGAACTGGAAGCCGGCATCGGTTCGGTTCGATGCGATCATGCCATCCGGGCGCACCTCGAAGCGCACTTCCCGCAACGGATAGGACATGCCCACCCCAAGAGCCTTGCCGTAGCTCTCCTTGAGCGTCCAGAGACGGAAGAAGTCGCGGTCCGGCTCAGACGACGTGGCCAGGCGGGCCAATTCGGCATCGGCGAGGACGCGTCGGGCGGCGTACCGGTCATAGGGCCGGATCTTTTCGACGTCAACGCCCACCGGGGCGTCCGCCACCAGTACCGCAACCGCATCGGGGCAGTGTGAGACGCTGAAATGCACGTCCGGGCGGCCGGCCAAGCGGGGGCGCCCGAAGCCATCACGTTCCAGCTGAACATCGGCGGGGTGCATTCCGAATCGTTCTACCAATCCGTGGCGCAGCAGGCGTCCTGCGACAGCGCGCTGCGCGGTGATCGGGGACGGGCCTGGGCTGAGCGACAGGTAGGCGGAAATCGTCGGCACGGCTTCACCTCTCCACAACGGACAGCATCTGGTCGGGACCGCAGGGTCGCTTAACCCCAAGCATCTACGATGGTTTCATGTCCATGTCGCCAGCGCTCGGGTCGGGATTGAGATCAAGGGCGCATCGGCTCAAGACCGCTCTGGTGCCCCAAACCAACGCTGAGGTGGTGACCGGGGGAGCGCACCGGCGCTACCTGCTGCACGTCCCGGCCCGATACGTGCCCGGTACTCCGACCCCGTTGGTGATTGTCATCCACGGCTTCATGCAGACACCGGCACACCAGCGCGACATGAGCGGCTGGGACGAACTGGCCGAACGGGAGGGCTTCATCACCGCCTATCCGATGGGCACCGGGCTGCCGTTGCGGTGGGAGTCGCATCTACCGATCGACGAATCGGACGACACTCGCGCCCAAGTCGAGTTCATCGCCGACCTGATCGACGAGATCTGTGACAAGTACAGCGTCGACCAGAGACGCATCTACGCGTCGGGAATGTCGAATGGCGGCGGACTGGCCTACGTGCTGGCGTTCGAGTTGTCCAAGAGGATCGCCGCCATCGCTGGGGTGGCTGGGCTGTACACCTATCAAGCCGATCCGCCGCCCGACGCTCGGATGGTGCCGATGATTGCGTTCCATGGTGTCCTTGACCGGATCGTCCCGTATGAGGGCGGGGTCAAACGGTTTGGCCACCCGGTGCCAGCGGTTGAGGATTGCCTGGCCGCCTATGCCGCGAGAGCCGGCTGCGTCGGACACTCGCAGAGCCGCGTGTCGGACGCGGTGATCTGCACCACGTTCACCGGCTGCGCGGACGCCTTCGAACTCACCTACTACACGGTCGCCGACGCCGGCCACAGTTGGCCTGGCGGCGAACCGCTGCCCGAACGAATCGCCGGGCCGACTTCATCCGAGATCAATGCCACCGGGTTGACTTGGGAGTTCTTCAGTCGTCACCCCATGCCGGACCACGTCAATTGATCGGTGGCACCAAGTCCATCAACTGCCCAATGGTGAGCTGTGGGTCTGCGATCCCTGCGCGCAGGACTTGCAGCATGGCCGATTGCGCGAAGTCGATGTCGCTGGTCTTCACGCGCGCTGTGCGGTGCTCCCAGTAACACCGCAGTGCGCCGGAGCCGTCGTCGTCCATGATGGTCAGGTAGCAGTCGGTGGCCGATGCCCCGTTGCAGTGCCACATCGTGTGGGACTGTGCGCCCCCGGCTGGTGTGAGCGGCACTGTCTGGAAGGTGAACAGCAATCCGGAGAAGGTGTTCCCGGGTCGGGTCCCGTACTTCTCGTTGGTCATTTGGGAGCACTCGGTGTACGGGAAGTCGGTGTGCCGGTAGTGCCTGTTCTGGTCGGTCAACAACATGTCCAGTGCCTCGGCGAAGGTCTCGCTCTCGTCAAGGATGCTGCGGAACAGGAAGCTGTGGACTCGGGAGCCGCCGCTGCGCTTCTCTGCCAAGGTGCCGCGACGCGCGACGGTCGACATGATGGTCACGTCTGGAGTGCGCCCGTTCACCGCGGCGAGGTAGACCCTGACCGCGAGGAGGAAGAGCAGCTGCATGGACGGAAAGCGCTGGGTCTCGAGAAATGCTCGGCAGGCCGCGACGTCTTCGGCGGGGACCAGTTTGACGGTGTGCGTGGCGGCCTGCCGCAGGAACACGGTGTTGGCGTTGCGCGCATCGGGTTTGCGTGCTCGGCGGCGGTAGTTCTCCAACACCTTTGAACCGAGAATGCTGGTGTAGATGGGCGGTTCCTCCAACATCTCCAGCCGCCAGTATTCACGGTCCGTTTCGAAGCGCTTGGAATTCTGATACGCGAGTTCGTCGATCAGAACTTGCTCCGATGATTGTGGCAACTTGGGCATCGCAAGGCCTGATGCGAGCGCGCGGTAGACGTCGAAGACGTCCTTGTAGAAACTCGATATCGCCCACGAGTCTGCGATCAGGTGATTCATCACGCTGAAGATCCCGGGGTGACCCTCCGGCGTGATGACGATGTACAGCTTGGCCATCGGCGAGTTCTCCAGCGGCAGCGTTTTGCTGCCTTCGCGTGCGAAGAACTTGTTCATCTGGCTCGTCCTGCGACCCCTGAAATCCACCCGACGCAGGCAGATGACATCGCGTTCGCCGAAGTACTGGCGCCATTGTTTGCCAACCTTGACCACGCGCAACCCGAACATGTCCCAGCGCTGGACGGCCAGGCGAAGGGCGACCTCAAGCAGGCCCAGGTCGAGGTCCTCCTCAATGACGATGGAGGTCGGGATGTTGACGATGCTGCGTTTGATGGCGAATTGCCTGTTCATCATCGTCAGATCCTGCGAAGGACTCAGTTCGTAGCTTCGCTGGGCAACAGGTGTTTTCATAGCGGGGCCTCTATCCGGCGGACTTTCAATTCACTCGACCGATTTCAGGGATTCGACCATCTTGATGTTGATGAGTTTGCGGTACATGAAGACGGCGACCAGCACGCCGAAGAGCAGCGTTATCCCAACGGCATAGGCGAAGCTGAGCCCGCTGACGTAGTTGCCGAACATCACGTCGTCTTGCTCGATCGAAACCATGATGGCTCGGTGGAGCCCGACACCCACCCCGAGTCCAACCAGTGCACCTATCAGGGTGAGCAGGAAGATCTCGCGATAGACGTAGGCAGCGACTTCCCGGTGGTAGAAGCCCAGCACCTTGATTGTGGCGATCTCACGTATTCGCTCACTCAGGTTGATGTTGGTGAGGTTGTAGAGCACCACGAAGGCCAGCAACCCTGCCGCGATGATCATCGCCCAGACGATGGTGTTCAGGCTGACGATGGTCTCGGCGAACTTGTCGGAGATGTCGGAGTAATAGGTGACCGAGCTGGCCTGGCCGGACTCGATGAGGGCGCTGCCCAGTCGATCCTGGGCGGAGACATCGTTGAGCTGGATCATGATCCCGCTGATTTCGGGATCGTGCCGGTACAACTCGCGGTATGCCTCAGGGCTCATGTAAATCTGGTGGAAGAGATAGTTCTCGGTGAGCGCCGACACCTCGTACTTCTTGATGACGCCGGTGCCGATGTCGACAGATATCGTGTCGCCCGGCCCCACGCCGAGGTCGGATCCCAATTGCTCACTGATCACCACGCCCGAGGCGGGCAGCGCAATGGATTGCCCACCTGCTCGGTGCCTCAGCTTCACGAAGTCGGGGAACTCGGCTTCGTCGAGCGGGACGGTAAGGGTGGCGGCTATCTCCTCGTCGCCATCGCGCACCGTCGCATTGAACTGCGACAGCGGCAGTGTCCCCGCCACGGCCTTGTCGGCGTTGAGCTGGTCCACGGCTGCCTGCCGCTGTTTCTCATCGATCGTGGCCGACAACCGGACCGCCATGTCATGGGTGAAAATCTGGCCGTACTGTCGTGGCACGATCTGGCCGATCGAGTCACTCAACCCAAGGCCGGCCACAAGCAGCGCAGCGCACCCGGCAACGCCCAGCACGGTCATGAAGAACCGCTTCTTGTAGCGGAAGATGTTGCGCATCGTCACCTTCTGGCTGAAGCTCAGCCTGCTCCACAACGGTGCGATCCGCTCCAACAGGATCACCTTCCCGGCGGCCGGGGCCTTGGGACGCATCAGGGTGGCCGGTACCGCTCGCAGTTCGTTGCGGACGGCCAAGTAGGCAGTCACGGTCATCAACACAGTCGCCAACAGCGCACTGCCGACGATCAGTGCGACGTGGTTCACCTGCTGCATCTCGGGCAGTTCGTACATCATTGCCCACGAGTCGAAGATGACCTTGGGCAGCACTCGAATTCCCACCAGACCGCCTACCAGACCCCCGAGCAGGCTGGCGATCGCCGCATAACTGACATACTTGAACGCGATCGCCGGACCGGAGTAACCGAGCGCTTTGTAGGCGCCGAGGGCGGTGCGCTGCTCATCAATCATGCGGGTCATGGTCGTCAGGCTGACCAACGCAGCTACCGCAAAGAAGAAGACCGGGAAGAGCGCCGCGATGGCGTCCATGCGGTCGGCGGTCGCGGCGTAGTCGGCGTAGCTGTAGATCTTGCTGCGGTCGAGGACGTACCAAGTGGGTTCGGTGAGTCGCTCGATCTCATTCTCGGCCCTGATCAACCGCTCGCGGCCATCCTGGATGGCGTCCGCTCCCTCGGCCTTCTGCCGTTCGAACTCAGCCTTCGCCGCGTCATACTCCTGCTGCCCAGCTGCGAGTCTCTCCTCGGCGGCTGCGAATTCAGCCTCCGCGTTCGCCTGTGCGGTGGCCATCTGGTATTGGGCCTGATTCAGCTGGTAGCGCGCATTGGCGGCCTGGGCAGAGGCAGCCTGCAGCTGGCCCTGCGCCGCGGCGACCTGGGTGTTTGCGTCAGAGCTGAGCCCTTCGGAGGCAGCCAGCGCGCGGCCTGCGCCGTCCAGAATCTGGTGTTCCCGATCCAGTTGCGCTGCCAGCACGGAGCGCTGTTCATCGGTCAGGTTCGGGCTCGCGAGCAGCCCCTCCAGGGTCGCGATGTTGGCGGTGGAGTCGGCTTGAACCTGTTGCAGTTGCGCTATTCCGTCAGAGATAGAACCGGTGGCGCCGGCCAGCCGATCGAGCAGCGGGCCGTACTGAGACTGCAATTGTGCGACCTGGCTTTCGGCCTGGGCCAGCATGGGTTCCATCTGACTGATCATCTGCTGGTAGGCGGCCATCTGGGTGGCCAGATCGGCCCGGCCTTGATCGATCGCGGCTCGGCCCGCCGCCAACTCGTTGCTAGCAGCCAGCAACTGTGCTTCACCGTCACGGATCTGCTGGTCGTACTCTGCCTCCCGCGCGGCCAACTCGGCCTTGGCACTGTCCAGTTCCTGCTGGGCCTGGGCCTTCAACGACTCCAGTCGCAGCGCGGCGCGTTCGGTCCCCAAGTTGTCGAGCCGGTTAGTCACTGCTTGCACCAGGCGGGAGTACTCCTGGGAGTACGAGTCCAGTTCGCGTGCCCCGGCCACCGTTACCAGCGCCTCGGTATAGACCGGGTACAGGAACTCGTCCTCGCTCACCATCATGAACAGGTTGACCCGACCGCTCCCGATGTCGGATGGCTCCCGCTGGAAGGTCAGGTAGTACGGTGACACCACCTTCCCCACCACCGTGAAATCGGTCGTCCTCAGGGTGTTCGAAAGATCCTCCTTCTTCCCTGACGTGACGCTGATCGTGTCCCCGAGCCCAATGCCCAGGTCTACGTTCCGGTTCTCCTCGACAACGGCCTCGCCCGGCCCGGTTGGCATTCTTCCCGACACCAGCCGGGGCTCGTTGAGCCAGCCGTCACCATTCAACTGCCCGGCAATGGCCGCCCCGGGAATCGAATGCACCCGCAGAACGTACTCGGTGGAGTCCACCATCGTCGTGACGTCGGTGAAGTAACCGGGTTGCACCGCATCGACGCCCTCGGTCGCTTTGATGGCGGAGATGTCCTCGGGCACCAGCCCGAGGGTCGACAGCACCCTGATGTCCATCATCTGGTACTGGTCGTAGTACTGGTCGGCGGTGTACTTCATGTTCGGCGCCGCACCCTTGATGCCGACGAACAGGCCCACGCCGATCGCGACGATGGCGAAGATCGAAGCGAATCGTGCCGGCGACTTGCGGATCTCCCGGAAGGCATCGGTGAGCAGCGCCCGAGTGAACATCACCACTCCAAATCTTCAACACTCAACGGCGACTCATTGATCTGAACCTGTTCCACCAAACCGCTCTTCAACTTGATGACCTTGTCGCCCATCGGTATCAACGCCAGGTTGTGCGTGATCACAACCACGGTGATGCCACGCTCCCGACACATGTCCTGCAATAACTTCAAGATGCTGTGGCCTGTTGCGTAATCGAGCGCGCCGGTCGGTTCGTCGCAGAGCAGAAGCTTCGGGTTCTTCGCCAGAGCTCGCGCGATGGCGACCCGCTGTTGCTCGCCTCCCGACAACTGCGACGGGAAGTTCCCGGCCCGCTCGGCTAGACCTACGCTCGCCAGTACTTCGTCGACATCAAGCGGATCAAGGCCGACCTGGGATGCCAACTCGACGTTCTCTCGTGCAGTCAAGTTGGGGATCAGGTTGTAGAACTGGAACACGAAGCCGACATCGAAGCGGCGGTACTTGATCATCTGCTTCTGGTCGAACTCGCTCAGTTCGGCGCCGTCGAGGAAGACACTTCCTGAAGTCAGGGTGTCCATACCACCCAAGATGTTCAGCAGTGTGCTCTTGCCGGCGCCGGACGCACCCGCAATGATGACTAGCTGCCCTTCATCGATGCTGAAATCGACACCTGCCAGGGCTTCGATTTCTTGTTCGCCCATGCGATAGACCTTCTTCACATTGACGAACTCGATGTAACCTGTCGACCTGGCAGCCGGCGTCGGTTCTGCGTCCTCTTGCTCAGTGGCGTAGCTGGCTGCGGATGTAGTCATCCAAGTCTCCCAAGGTGGCAAGGTTACGAAGCTCTCGTTCGTCGAAGTGGACCCCCAGATCCGACTCGAGCCGCCCGAGGATGCTCATCATGTCGTACGAGTTGAGGTTCAAGTCGAGCCCCGGATTCGTCTGGCGCGTCAGCGACTCCGGAGGGACGTCTGCATATTCCAAGACGGTGGAAACTAGAATGGGCAAGAGGCTCACTGGCTGACTCCTGGGTAGGTATGTCTCTTGATCTTTCGGGTGCTGGTCTTCTGGAATTCTTCGTCGCACACCACGACTTTCTGGATGTGCTTGTAGGCCACGACTCGCTGATTGAGTCGCGCAACATCGGTCTGGAACTGGGTGTGCGCGCTCTGTTTGCCGACGCGCTCCACGTAGTCCGGCTCGAGGTATCCGGACGCGACGATGATCTCGCCGCCGGCTTTGTTGAATCCTTGGTGCACGACCACCTCCTTGAGGTAGTCAAGATTATTGCACATCAATTCCTCGAGTTCTTCCGGTTGTACATTCTTCCCATTTGGCAGGATGATCAGATTCTTCTTGCGACCGGTAACGAAAAGCGCTTCGCGGCGTCCGATATGACCGAGATCGCCGGTCTTGAACCAGCCATCCGCGGTAAAAGTCTGTTCGGTGGCGACCGAGTCGTTGTAGTAACCGAGCATCACATTGTCGCCACGAACTTGGATTTCTCCATTGCCTTCAGAATCAGGCTCGACGATGCGAATCTCAATACCAGGAATTGGAATGCCCACCGAACCTGGCACATTGAGCCTCGGGCAGTTGGCGGATATCAGCGGCGCGCACTCGGTGATGCCGTAGCCGTTGTACACAGTGATTCCCATATCGGACATTTCTTTGGCCACCACAGGATTGAGCGGGGCCGCCCCTGAGACGATCATCTTCAAGTTCCCGCCAAAGTTCTTGAGGATAGGTTTGAAGAAATACCGCCGGGCATCAATCCCGATCTTGCGGATCAGGTTGGAATACCAAAGGCCGTAGCGCAAGTGCTTGTCCAGGTGGCCTCGGGTGGCCTCTCGCCAAATGGACTTCTGCAGCGACTCCACGATCATCGGCACCATCAGACTCATGCCAGGCCGAAACTCCAGCAGGTTCTTGCCGACGTGCATGAGGCTGTCGTTGAAACACAGCGTGAGTCCGCCATAGATGCATCCGAGCACATGCAGGTTGAATTCGTACGAATGGTGGATCGGCAGCACCGACATCGAGACGGACGGGAATCGGTACAAGGAGAATGCCCCGAACACGACGGTTGTCAGGTTGCGTTGGCTGAGCATTACGCCCTTGTTCGCCCCCGTGGTGCCGGAGGTGAACAGGATGGCACACATGGCCTCTGGATCGGTTTCAGCCTTCTCGTAGCGATTGTCGCCCTGCCTGAGCAGGGCGCGGCCAGACTCCAGCAGGTCTGTGAGGTTGAGGCTGTCGTCCTGGTTGCGCCGGTACATCGTCATCTTCGCGACCAGGCCGATGCGCGGGCAACCTTCGAGCAGATCGGGCACCGTGCGGTCGAGGGAATCGCTGAACAGCAACGCGTCCGAGTCGCTCTTGTTGAGTAAGGCGACCATCTCGTCTTTCGTCAGCTCTTGGTCGATGGGGACCACGATCGCCCCGCTGGTGACCGCCGCCAAGTAGCATATTACGTAGCCGTAGCTGCTCTCGCCGATAAGCGCGATGTGGCGACCCGAAAGACCTCGATCGAGCAGGGCTGTGCCGAGCGCCGCCACATCTTGTCGCAGTTCGCGGAAGGAGTGGTCATGGATCGTGCCTGAGCTGTCCAGATCTCGGAAGACCACCTTGTCGCCGAACTCGCGGTCACCGCGCTCAACCAGTTCCCTGAGGTCGCGCAAACGCTCCGCCTCATAGTACTTGGGGCTCATGGGGGCGTCCCTCTCTGGTCGAACCTGGCCTCATTGCGCAGTGGAGATCACCGTACGCGCAAATGCCCCCCGGAGTGGTCGCGTCCCGAGAACTAGACTGAACCGCGGCTTGAGGTCACGCGGCCTAGAATCGGTCGCCGCGACGGAGAGCGGCAACTAGCCACATCAGAGGTGGAGTCGGCAATCGCGAGCCGACGGCGGGTGAACGGTGTGCAGCCCGATCGGGTGATGGCGTTAATCTTGGCCCCATGCCGTTGACTTTCGATCTCCCCGACCAACCGAGGTACATGGGCGATGACGCCATCGCCGGCATCTGGCAGAATCCGGGCTTCGGTAGCTACTTCACCGACCACATGGCGGTGGCGAACTGGGACAGGCAGACCGGCTGGCACAACGACCGGATCGTCGACTACGCACCAGTGGCGATGGACCCGGCCGGCGCGGTCTACCACTATGCGCAGGAAATCTTCGAGGGTCTCAAGGCCTACCGCCATGCCGACGGCACGGTCTGGCTCTTCCGGCCGCAGGCCAATGCCGCCCGCTTCGAACGCTCGGCGCACCGTCTTGCTCTGCCCGAGTTGCCCGCCGAAGACTTCGTCACCAGCGTGCGCCGGTTGGTCGAGATCGAGCGGCGCTGGGTGCCCGGCGGTGAGGAGCAGAGCCTCTATCTCCGGCCTTTCATGATGGCCTCGGAGAACTTCTTGGGCGTGCGTCCGGCCCACTCGGTGCTGTACGTGGTGATTGCCAGCCCCGTCGGTGCCTACTTCACCGGTGGGGTGGCACCCGTCGACATCTGGGTGTCAACCCAGTACAGTCGGGTCGCCAACGGCGGCACCGGCTCGGCCAAGTGCGGCGGCAACTACGCCGCGTCCCTTCTTCCCCAGGAACTCGCCTACGCACAGGGCTGCAGCCAGGTGCTCTTCGTGGACGCCGCCGAGCGTCGCTGGGTCGAGGAACTCGGGGGCATGAACTTCTTCATGATCACCACCGACAACCAACTCGCGACACCAGACCTCAACGGCAACATCCTGCCCGGAGTGACCCGCGACTCGCTGCTCGCGGTGGCCCCCGAACTCGGTCTGACGCCGCACGAGCGGCCGATCGAACTGACCGAGGTGCTGACACGGATTGAGGACGGCAGCGTGCGCGAACTGTTCGCCTGCGGCACGGCGGCTGTCATCACCCCGATCCGCTCGCTGAAGCACGAGGGACGCGAGTATGCGATCGACGTGGACAAGGCCACCCACACGATCCCGCTGCGCGAGCACCTGCTCGACATCCAGTACGGACGAATCGCCGACACCAGGGGTTGGATGCAGCGCGTCTGCTGAGCCCGCCGAGGGTCTGCCTCGCTCGCCGGCGTCCAATCGACGAGACCAACTCGACCGAGAGCCCTTGGTCGGTGACGATGGTCTTGGTTGCGCAGGCTCGTGCTGCGCACATTCTTCCCTCGGAGGTCCTTGGATGCCAGCAATGCCGGTAGTGCCGGAGCAGTTCCACGTCTACGACACCACGCTGCGCGACGGTGCGCAGCAGGAGGGCATCCACCTGTCGGTGGACGACAAACTGCGCATCGCCGGCCATTTGGACAAGTTGGGGGTCACCTTCATCGAAGGTGGCTGGCCCGGCGCCAACCCGGCCGACACCGAGTTCTTCGCGCGCGCCCGAGATGAACTGCGTCTGACCAACGCCAGGTTGGTCGCCTTCGGTGCCACCCGCAAGGTGGGCGGCGAAGCTGCAACCGACCCTCAGGTGCAGGCCCTGGTGGACGCTGGAACAGATCACATCTGCCTGGTCGCCAAGTCGCACGACGCCCACGTCTACGAGGCACTGCGCACCAGCCTGGACGAGAACCTGGCCATGATCCACGACACCGTTACCCATCTGACGGGGCTGGGCAAGCACGTCTTCGTCGACTGTGAGCACTTCTTCGACGGCTTCCGGGCCAACCCGGGCTACGCCTTGGACGTAATCCGGACGGCGGCCGACGCGGGCGCAGAGGTGGCCGTGCTGTGCGATACGAACGGCGGCATGCTACCGACCTGGATGGGCGACGTGGTCTCGGCCGCGGTCGAGATCGGCGTCGACATCGGTGTGCATTGCCACAACGACTCCGGTTGCGCTGTGGCGAACACGTTGGCTGCCGTTGAGGCAGGGGCCATGCATGTGCAGGGCACCATCAACGGTTACGGCGAGCGTACCGGCAACATGGATTTGACCACGCTGATCGCCGACCTGCAGCTGAAATACGGGTGGCCGCTGCTGAGCCCCGAGCAACTGTCACAGCTCACCCGCATCAGCTTCGCGATCGCGGACATCGCCAACCAGCCCCACATCGCACGCCAGCCCTATGTCGGGCACTCGGCCTTCGCGCACAAGGCCGGTCTGCACGCGAGCGCCATCAAGGTGAACGAGGACCTCTACCAGCACACGCGTCCCGACTACGTCGGCAACGACATGCGCATGCTGATCTCGAACATGGCCGGACGCGCAAGCGTGCAGATCAAGGGCGGCCAGCTTGGCCTTGACCTGACCGACCGTGAGATGGCGGGGCGGATCACCGACGCGATCAAGGAACGCGAGGCGCAGGGCTACTCGTATGAGGCGGCGGACGCGTCCTTCGAACTGTTGGTGAGGTCGATGACCGGTCAGCTTGAGTTGCCGTTCGAACTGATCGGATGGCGGGTCTTCACCGAGGAGATCGTCAATCGGACCAACGGTGACAACTCGGAGGCGACCGTGAAGTTGGTCGCCAAGGGCCAGCGGCAGAGCGTCATCGGTGAGGGCAATGGGCCGGTGAATGCGCTGGGCGACGCGCTGATCAAGGCGCTGTCGCCGGCCTACCCGCAGGTCGCCGACTACGAGCTGACCGACTACCGGGTGCGGATCCTCGATGAGGGACGCGGCACCGATGCGACGGTGCGCGTGCTGATCGATACCAGCGATGGTGAGCAGGGTTGGACCACGGTGGGTGTCGGCACGAACGTGATCGAGGCCTCTTGGGAGGCCCTCAGCGATGCCTACCTCTACGGCTTGATCAAGGGCTACTGCGGCGCGGCCAACTGAGCCTGCTCAGCCGATCCTGTCCACCACCAGAGGTCGGGTGGCAGGTGCCCGGTCGCCGATCGTCACGGCAACCGAGAGTGCCTCCCGGGCCGCGGCGAACGCCTCGGGGGTGTTGGTGTGCAGTCGCAGCAACGGCTGACCGGCTCGGACTCGGTCACCGGGCCGCGCCAAGAGTTCGATGCCGGCACCGGCCTGCACCGTATCCTCCTTGCGTGCGCGGCCGGCACCCAACCGCCAGGAGGCGACTCCGATCGCCATCGCATCCAAGCAGGTGATGATGCCGGACGCCGCCGCGGTCCACTCGTCGGTATGCCTTGCCTTCGGGAGTGCGGCGTCCAGATCTCCGCCCTGCGCGCTGATCATGCGCCGCCAGACGTCCATCGCCCGGCCGGATGCGAGCACCTTGGCCGGGTCGGTGTCGAGCCCGGCCAACTGCACCATCTCGCCGGCCAAGGCCAAGGTCAGCTCAACTACATCGGCGGGGCCGCCGCCGGCCAGGACCTCGATTGCCTCGCGCACTTCGAGGGCGTTACCGACCGTCAGTCCCAGCGGGGTGTTCATGTCGGTCAGCAGAGCCACCGCCTGGACCCCGGCGGCCTGGCCCAGTGCCACCATCCGGCGGGCGAGTTCACGGGCCTCGTCCAGACCCTGCATGAACGCCCCGCTGCCGAACTTGACGTCGAGCACTAGGCCGTCCGCGCCCTCGGCGATCTTCTTGCTCATGATCGAGCTTGCGATCAGTGGAATCGACTCCACGGTTCCGGTCACATCACGCAACGCGTAGAGCTTCTGGTCTGCGGGTGCCAGGCCGGCGCCAGCAGCGCAGACCACCGCGCCGACGTCCTTGAGCTGGGCGAGGATCTCGGCGCCCGTCAAGCTGGCTCGCCAGCCCTTTATCGACTCCAGTTTGTCGAGTGTGCCTCCGGTGTGGCCCAGCGCGCGCCCTGATAGCTGTGGCACCGCGGCTCCGCAGGCCGCCACCAAGGGCGCCAGTGGCAAGGTGATCTTGTCGCCCACACCCCCAGTGGAGTGCTTGTCGACGGTCGGTCGCCGCAGCCCGGTGTAGCTCATCCGCTCGCCGGTGTCGATCATGGCGGCTGTCCACGACGCAAGTTCGGTATCGTCCAAGCCCCGGAAGAAGATGGCCATCGCCATCGCCGACATCTGCTCGTCGGCCACCTGCCCGTCGGTGTAGGCCCTGATCAGCCAGGCGATGGCGGCGTCAGGCAGGGTGTGACCATCACGTTTGGCCCGGATGAGTTCCACCGCGCTGTAGGGGTTCATGGCTCCCAGTATCCCGAAGCATGGCAGCGGCAGGCTGGCAGTGGGTCGGTTTCGTCCCTGAAATGCGCCCGCTGTCCCGGGCGGGCAGGACTGGCGCGGAGGAGCATCCGACCGGGCCGTTAGACTCACCTGCATGCGCATTGCCAGATTCGCCTCCGCAGGAGCCGATCCGAGATTCGGCATCGTCGAGCTCTCGGCCGATGGCGGTCAGTTCCCGGACACGATCACGGTCATCGATGCCGACCCGCTGGCGGGCCCGGTCAACTACACCGGCGAGCGGCTGCGACTTGCCGATGTCCGGTTGCTGGCCCCAGTCATCCCACGTAGCAAGGTGCTAGCGGTGGGCAAGAATTACGCCGACCATGCCGCTGAGTTCGACGGTGAGGTTCCGCCGGAACCGTTGATCTTCCTCAAGCCGAACACGGCGGTGATCGGTCCGGGCGAGCCGATCGTGCGTCCGGTGTTCAGCCAGGACGTGCAATTCGAGGGCGAACTGGCTGTCGTGATCGGGCGTATCTGTCGCAAGGTGCCGGCCGAACTGGCCAGCCAGGTGATCTTCGGGTACACGGTGGCCAACGACATCACCGCACGTGACCTGCAGCGTAGGGACGGTCAGTGGGCGCGCGCCAAGGGCTTCGACAGTTTCTGTCCGCTCGGGCCGTGGATCGTCACCCATCTGTCGGTTGAGGAGGCTGGCGACCTGTCGTTGGTTACCAGTGTGGACGGTGAGGTGAAGCAGGACGCCGCCACCAGCCAGATGGTCTATGCCATCCCGGACCTGATTGCCTACATCTCCGCGTTCACCACGCTGCTGCCCGGTGATGTCATCCTCACCGGCACTCCTGCCGGCGTCGGGCCGATCCTCGCCGGCCAGCGCGTGAGTGTCGAGATCGACGGCATCGGCACCCTCACCAATCCCGTCATCGACGATGAGGTGGACGCCGAATCGTCCGCAGCCCGGTGAAGGTCTCACTATGGGGTGGCGACACCAGTCAACTGGGGGACCCGGCGCCGAAAGCCAGCTACGCCGGTGTGCTCCGCGTCGAGCCGGTATCGACGAGTTTCCAACAGGCCATCTCAGGGATCCTGGTCACTCTCGCCGGTTACGCCATCGCGCTGCCGGTGATCGCGTGGTTGGTGCTCGGGGCCACTTGGGTCTTGCGTGGGCGTCCCGGCACGTTCGTCGAATACCGAACTGACGCCCTCCGCTTCGAGTACCTGGAGGGCATGTTCGCCAGCCACTTGGCCATCGGGTCGGTGATCATCCTGACCATGTTCGTGGTGCGCTATGTGCATCACATCCATCCGCGCTGGTTGTGCTCCGTACAGCCCGGGTTCCGTTGGCGCTACGCGGTCATCTGCGGGCTGATCGCCATCGTCGGACTCAACGGGGTCTACTGGATCTCGAATCTCGGCCACCCACCCATCTGGAATCCCGACCAGGACTTCGTCTGGTGGGCGTTGGTGATCCTGCTGACAGCGCCGCTTCAAGCAGCAGGAGAGGAGTTCCTCTTCCGCGGGTACCTGCTGCAGGCGGCAGGCGCGGTGGGACGCAGCCCCTGGCTCGCAGTGGCAATCTCCGCAGCGGTTTTCACCGCGCTGCACGGAACGCAGAACCTGCCGTTGATGGTCGACCGGTTCGGCTTCGGATTGCTGGCAGGCGCACTTGTCGTGGTGACCGGGGGACTGGAGGCGGCCGTGGCGGTACACGCTGTCAACAACGTCTTCGCCTTCGGCTACGCCGCTGCAGCCGGAGGCATTGCGCAGGCACGGACTGTTGAGGTATCCACCTGGGCCACCACCGGCTGGAACCTGCTGTCGTATTGCCTGGTCGCCCTCGTGGCCTGGTTCGTCGGCCGGAGGATGCGGGTGGCCACCAGGACCCCCGGTTTGGATTCTGGCCGGGCTTTGCGGTAACTTAATCAGTCGTTGCCCCACAGGGGCAACGATGGGGTATGGGGTAATTGGCAGCCCGCCGGATTCTGGTTCCGTCAGTCTAGGTTCGAGTCCTAGTACCCCAACCAGCAGTCGTAGACTAGGCTGTTGGAGCCCGGGGACCAGACCCGGATCAAATGAATACGAAAACCTGAACTTGGCCCCGTAGTGTAGTGGCCTAGCACGCGGCCCTCTCAAGGCTGTAACGGCGGTTCGAATCCGCTCGGGGCTACCAAGAGCAGCGCTTCACCCCCGCCCGGGGTGAGGCGTTTTTCGTTGTGCCTGGTTTGCTGGGACCTCTGGATACGTGCAGACTCCTCGACTAGGGTGTTCACAGCGGTACCCCCCCCGCTACGACCATCTGAAGTGGGTGTGATGACCGGTTCGAAGCAGAGCCTCTTCGGGCTGCTGTGTGCTGCAGCACTTGTTTCGCTGCCCACCCTGCAGGCTGCCAATACCAGTCAGGACGTCTCCTTGGTGGCGATCGCACCTCGGCACTCGCAATCGGTGGCCGACGAGCGATCGCTCAGCAGCGCCGGCATCGGTGGACCGCGGGCCAACGTGGACCAGATCACGCTGGGCGGTTTGGCGACTGCGGCGACCGCCGCCTCCGGTGCTGACTCGCTGGGGACTTCGGCAGGGCCGGACAATGGCCGCTGGCTGTGGCCGACGCCGTCGAAGCTGATCACTTCCGGATTCGGCTATCGTTCCGACCCGTTCAATGGGGGCAGCGCCTTCCACAGCGGCATCGACTTCGGCGACCCGTGCGGCACCCCGGTGGGTGCCACGCGTCCTGGCAAGGTGACGTTCGCCGGCCCCGCCGGGGGCTACGGGAACCGAGTGGTCATCGATCATGGTGAAGGAATCACCAGTTCGTATAACCACCTGCAGCAGATCACAGTTCTGATCGGTGATGAGGTGACTCAATCGAATGCAGTCGGGTTGGTGGGCACCACCGGGCGCTCCACCGGCTGTCATCTGCATTTCGAGATCATGGTCAACGGCGGGTTTACCGACCCCATGCCGTACCTGACGGGGAACCCGTCGGCGAATCCGACCACGTTCGGCAACGGCAACGTCGCCGAGGCACCCATCACGGGCTTGGGCACGAACACTGCCCCCCCGAGCACCTCACTCCAGCCGGCAGTCGACCCATGTGGCATCTCCAATGATCCGGCCGATTCCATGGACTCCGGGGGTCTGATCCCAATCGCGGGAACGCCCTCAGCAAGTGCCGCCTGCCCCTCGCCGAGCGTCACGCCGACCCCGTCATCCAGCTCTTCACCGACCCCCTCGTCATCTGGTTCGACACCGGCACCTTCGACACCGGCACCTTCGACACCCCAGCTTGCGACGCCGGGATATCCGTCTGATTCCTCGACGCCTCAGCCGTCGACGAGCAGTTCGCCGTCGCAGCCACAGCCCGAGGCCCCGCCGTCCGGTTCAGACACCGTCCCACCGGCCACCACTGAAGTGCCGAGCGCCACCGCGTCCACGCCGGCCTCGTCGAGCGTGGTCACAACACCACAGGTGCCGGTGTCGTCCGAGACCATGGTGGAAACCAGCCCAACGGAGGCTTGGGGGAGTGAGACACCCCCAGGCGACGGCGCGTCAATCTGACATTGCGATCAACCGGACCAAGGGGCGATCCCGGTCGGCACTGTTAGGCTGTTGAATCCAACCCAGCGATTCATGGAGGATTCGTGACGACAGTCGGTTTCATCGGTCTTGGCACCATGGGGCGCCCCATCGCCAGCCATATCCTCGAGCGACTCCCCAAGGGCGACACCTTGGTCATCAACGACAGGAGTGCCGAGCGGGTGTCACAGCTCTTGGCCGATGGGGCGGTCTGGGCAGACAATGCCCGCGAACTGGGGGAGCGGGCTGATCTCGTCTTCTTCATGGTCCCCGACGTCCCACAGGTGTGGGCGGTGCTGGAGGGGCCCGATGGCCTGTTGGCGGGGGCGGGTGAAAACAACGTCCTGCTCGTCGTCTGTTCGACGGTGGCGCCCGACGCCGTTCGCCAGCTCGACGACCAGGTCAGCCGGGCAACGGACGGACGGATTCGAGTCATTGATGCTCCGGTGTCCGGCGGCCAGGTGGGTGCGGAGGCCGGAACACTGTCGATCATGGTGGGTGGCCCCGACGAACTGGTTGCCCAAGCGATGCCCTACCTTTCGTCGGCCGGCAATCCGGTGCACCTCGGACCTACCGGTGCGGGCGAGGTCGCCAAGGCCTGCAATCAACTGATCTGCGCGGCGAACATCGTCGCCAATGCCGAGGCTGCGGTGGTCGCCGAGCGTGCGGGTCTCGATGTGGGCAAGCTGTTCGAACTGATGCTGGGTGGCTATGCCGGCAGCAAGATCATGGCTGACAAGGGGCCGCGTTACGTTGCGAAGGACTACGCGGTTTCTGGCGCGGCCATCTTCTGGATCAAAGACCTGAAGGCCTATCTCGACGAGGCGAGCCGTACCGGCACCGCCACCGTTCAGGGCGATCGTTTGCTGGACGCGTTCCAAGGCGTGGTGGACGCCGGCTGGGGTTGGCAGGACACCGCGATCGTCCAGAAGTTCATTGAGGAGCAGGACGCCGACGCCAACTGAGGACGCCAACACGTCCGCAACGGGTACCACCGGTGACGCACGATCTGTGCCGACTTGGGCTCAGCAATCCGGTTGCGGCTTGGCGGCCTGAGAACGGTTCACCTGCGGCGGTCCGATGGACTTAGTCCTCGCCGCCCGAGCGGCGCAAGACCTCGCTGAGTCGCTCGGCGGCGGCCGTAACGGCGGGAGCGTGCAGGCGTCCGGGCTGGCGGGTTAGCCGCTCGATCGGTCCCGACACCGAGACCGCTGCGATCACCTTGCCGCCGGGTGAGCGCACCGGGGCGCTCACGGAGGCAACGCCTTGTTCGCGCTCCGCAACCGATTGCGCCCAGCCGCGGCGCCGGACGCCGGTCAGCGCGACCGCGGAGAAGTTGGCGTTCGCCAAACCGCGCTGCAACCGGTCGGGTTCCTCCCAGGCCAGCAGCACTTGGGCGGCGGAGCCGGCGCTCATCGAGAGTTGGCTGCCCACCGGGATCGAGTCGCGCAGACCACTGGGACGATCTGCCGCCGCCACACAGACCCGCACATCGCCCTGCCTGCGGAATAGTTGTGATGACTCACCGGTGATGTCCCGCAGCCGGTTGAGGATCGGTCCGGCGGTGGCCAGCAGCCGGTCCTCCCCTGCGGCGGACGCCAGTTCAGCCAAACGGGGGCCGAGCACGAATCGTCCCTGCAGGTCGCGTCCCACCAGACGATGGTGCTCCAGAGCGACTGCGAGCCGGTGCGCGGTTGGGCGGGCCAGCCCGGTTGACTGCACCAGGCCCGCCAGCGTCATGGGTCCGGACTCGAGAGCGGCCAGTACTGCGGCAGCCTTGTCAAGCACTCCCACACCAGATGAATCGTCCATATGGTGAGATTAGCATCTCGCTATTTGAACAGCAATGTCAGAATTGCGATATGGGAAAAACGCTGAGCGAGAAGCTCTGGGACGACCATGTGGTGCGTGCGGGCGCCGGAGAACCCGACCTGCTCTACATCGACCTGCATCTGTGCCATGAGGTCACCAGCCCGCAGGCCTTCGAGGGCCTCCGGATCGCCGATCGTCAGCTCCGGCGTCCCGATCTTACGCTGGCAACCGAGGATCACAACACTCCCACCATCAACATAGATCGGCCGATCGCCGACCCTGTCAGCCGCACTCAGGTCGAGACGCTCCGCCGCAATGTCGCCGAGTTCGGTGTGCCCATCCATTCCCTGGGTGACCGCGACCAAGGCATCGTGCATGCCATCGGCCCGCAGTTGGGCCTGACCCAGCCTGGCATGACGATCGTGTGCGGCGACTCGCACACCTCCACCCACGGCGCATTCGGAGCCTTGGCGTTCGGCATCGGCACTTCCGAGGTCGAGCACGTCTTGGCCACCCAGACACTGCAGCAAGCCCGGCCGAAGACCATGGCCGTCAACATCAACGGCGACCTGCCTGCCGATGTAACCGCCAAGGACGTCGTCCTGGCTCTGATCGCCAAGGTCGGTACCGGCGGTGGCCAAGGCTACATGGCCGAGTACCGCGGCACGACCATCGAGAAGATGTCGATGGAGGGTCGCATGACGATCTGCAACATGTCGATCGAGTGGGGCGCCAAGGCCGGCATGATCGCGCCTGACCAAACCACCTTCGACTACCTGTTGGGGCGACCGCACGCTCCGCAGGGGGCCGAATGGGATGCCGCGATGGCCTACTGGCAGACACTCCACACCGATGCCGACGCGGTCTTCGACGTCGAGGTCGACATCGACGCCGCCAGCCTCACCCCCGTCGTGACGTGGGGCACAAACCCGGGTCAAGGGGTCGGGCTGGGCGAGTCGGTACCCGATCCCGCCGAGATGACCGATGAGGTCGCCCGCGCCGCAGCTGAGCGCGCCCTGGAGTACATGGCGCTGACTGCCGGCACCCCGATGCGCGAGATCAAGGTTGACACCGTCTTTCTTGGTAGCTGCACCAACGGCCGCATCGAGGACCTCCGGCTCGCCGCCGGGATCATCAAGGGCCGCAAGGTCGCCGACGGCGTCCGCCTGCTCGTGGTGCCGGCTTCGGCACGCATCCGCCAGCAGGCGATGGCCGAGGGCCTCGACCAGATCTTCCTGGATGCCGGCGCCGAATGGCGCGAGGCCGGCTGCTCGATGTGCCTGGGCATGAACCCCGACCAGCTCGCCCCGGGTGAGCGCAGCGCGTCCACCAGCAATCGCAACTTCGAGGGCCGGCAGGGCAAGGGCGGACGCACCCACTTGGTCAGCCCAGCCGTGGCCGCGGCCACCGCGGTCACCGGTCACCTGTCAGCACCGTCGGACCTGTGAGAGGCAACTGATCATGGAGAAATACATCAGCCACACCGGCATCGCGGTACCGCTGCGTCGCAGCAACGTCGATACCGACCAGATCATCCCTGCGGTCTACCTCAAGCGGATCACCCGCACTGGTTTCGAGGACGGCCTGTTCGCAGCTTGGCGGCGTGACCCCGAGTTCGTGTTGAACCAGCCCGCATACACCGCGGGTTCGGTGCTCGTGGCCGGACCGGACTTCGGCACCGGGTCGTCGCGAGAGCACGCGGTCTGGGCGCTGCAGAACTACGGCTTCAAGGTCGTCATCGGGTCCCGGTTCGGTGACATCTTCCGCGGCAACTCCGGCAAGGCGGGGCTGCTGATCGCCACCGTCGACCAAGACGTGGTGGAGAAACTCTGGGAGTTCCTCGAGGCCAGCCCCGGCGTCGAACTGACCGTCGACCTGCCCAGCCGCACCATCACAGCGGGGGAGCAGCGGTTCGGTTTCCAGATCGACGACTACACCGCCAACCGGCTGCTGCAGGGTCTGGACGACATCGGTTCCACGCTGCATCACGCCGATGAGATCGCGGCATTCGAGGCCAAGCGTCCCGGCTTCAAGCCGACCACGCTACCGATGCGCGTGGCCGACTGACGATGACTGCGGTCCAGACCGCTCGATCCAGCCGCCGCGTCCGGTTCGGGAGGCTCGCTCGGCTGAACCAAGAGCCGGCTAACGCCACCCTGCGATGGGCCGCGCCGGTCCTGCATCGAGTGCTGCGAATTTGGACAAGGATGGAGTGGGCGGGCAGCCAGCACATCCCAGCTGCTGGCCCCGCCATCTTCGTGCCGAATCACATCAGCTCACTGGATCCGCCACAGGTGGGGGTCTACCTCGCCTACAACGGTCGCTGGCCGCATTTCCTGGCCCGTGCCAACCTGTTTGAAATCCCGATCCTGGGGCGTCTGCTCCGGGCAGCTGAGCAGATACCTGTGCATCGGCGCAGTTCGCGGGCAAGGGACGCGCTCGTCGACGCCGACGCCGCCCTGCAGCGCGGCCAGGTCATCGTCATCTATCCGGAGGGCACGCTCACCTTCGATCCGGACGAGTGGCCGATGGCCGGCCACCGCGGCGCGGCCCGGCTCGCGCTGCGCACCGGCGTACCGGTCATCCCGATCGGGCAGTGGGGAGCCAACTACGCACTCCCGCCCCGAAAGATCCGTCCGTTCCGGTGGCGGCGCGCACAGGTCACCATCATCTGCGGGTCGCCGGTCGATCTGGGCGAATTCGGCTCCGCGTGGGACGACCGGGAGGTCGTGCGCAGCGCCACCGTCCGTATCATGGACTCGATCACCACACTGGTGGAGCAGGCCCGCGGCCAGACTGCGCCTGTGGAGCGTTGGCACCCGGGCCTGCAGCGCCGGGTACCGCGCGACCAGGCCGTGCTATGACCCGACGCCTCGCTGGCTGTTAGGGTGAACCCGGAACTCCCGGAAGGACGAAGATGGCTCAACAGCGTCCCTGCGTCGTACTGATCTTCGGCGGCCAGAGCACCGAACACCAGGTCTCGTGCTTGACCGCCGCTGGGGTCGCCAAGGCGATCGACACTGAACGTTTCGAGGTCCACGGTGTCGGCATCTCGCCGTCGGGTACTTGGCATCGAATCGACCTGCCCGCGATCGCGGAGCTGCGTACCGAAGGGCGCCGGCTTCCTGAGTTGGACGACACGCTGCCCAGGGCCACCCTGGTCCGCAACCCTGAGGGTGTGCTGCTGGTCACCCGCGATGGTGATCGGCTGCTCGACCCGGTGCGCGTCGACGTGGCGTTCGTGCTGCTGCACGGAGCCTACGGCGAGGACGGCACCATCCAGGGCCATCTCGAGATGCTCGGATTGCCCTACGTCGGCTCCGGGGTGATGGCGAGCGCCATCGGGATGGACAAGCATTTCATGAAGGTGGTCCTGGAGGCCGCCGGCCTGCCCGTCGGTCCCTACGAGGTGGTGCTGCCGTCCGAGTGGCAGTGGGGACGCGAGCAGATCTGTGACCGCATCTCGGGCAAGCTGGACTACCCGTTGTTCGTCAAACCGGCGCGTGGCGGTTCCTCGGTGGGCATCACCCGGGTGACCGACCCGAACAAGCTGGCCGAAGCCATCGACGAGGCCCGCGAGGTCGACCCGAAGGTGGTTGTTGAACAGGGCTTCGTGGGCGCCCGTGAGGTCGAGTGCGCGGTGCTCGGGCCGATCGGCAGCGACACGGACGAGCACGCCGCAGTGCGGACCTCGCGTCCCGGCGAGATCGTCGTGCACACCGAGAGCGCCTTCTACGACTTCGACGCCAAGTACCTGCCCGGCGAAGGACAGGTCGAGCTGCGGATCCCGGCCGACCTTGACGCCGAGACCGAACAAGCGGTCCGGACGATGGCGTGTGCGTGCTTCGCAGCTCTGGGATGTGAGGGTCTGGCAAGGGTCGACTACTTCCTCACTGCGCAGGGGCGGATCGTGGTCAATGAGGTGAACACCATGCCGGGGTTCACCGAGCTCTCGATGTTCCCCAGCCTTTGGCAGGTGAGCGGTCTGGACTACCAGGGGTTGATCGCAGACCTGATCGAACAGGCGATGCGCAGGCCCAACACGGTCGTCCGATAACGTGTGCCCATGACGCCCACGCCGTCGGAGCCGCGCACCCTGTCAGAGGCTGGTGAGTTCGGCCTGATCAACCGCATAACTCGGCATCTGGGGATGCCGCCGTCGGTATCGGTGGGGCCGGGCGATGATTCGGCGGTCTTCTTGGTCAACGGTTCGGCCGTGATCACCGTGGACATGATGATTGAGGGCCACGACTTCCGTCGCGACTGGTCGAGCCCGGCTGATGTTGGGCACAAGGCAGTCGCCAGCAGCGTTGCTGACGTCGAGTCCATGGGCGCCACCCCCACCGTCATGGTCATCGCCTTGGGCGCGCCCGCCAACCTGGAGTACGTGTGGGTCAAGGAGTTCATGACTGGCGTTCGTGAGGAGGCCGACCTTGCCGCGGTCGCGTTGGTGGGCGGCGACATGGCCACCGCGCAGCAAATCACCATTTCGGTGACAGTCGTGGGCGAAACCGCCGGACGGGCCCCCGTGCTGCGTTCCGGGGCCAGACCCGGCCAGGTGGTGGCGGTACGTGGCCGGCTGGGGTGGGCGGCTGCCGGGCTTGCAGCGCTTGCCCGTGGTTTCCGCTCGCCACGAGCAGCCGTCGACTCCCAACGTGCACCGAAGGTGCCCTATGGGGCGGGCCGGGAGGCTGCCGATGCCGGGGCATCAGCGATGATCGATGTGTCGGACGGGCTGCTCGCCGACCTGCGACACATCGCAGACGCCAGCGGGGTCGGCATCGATCTGGAAACCGCACGCTTCACGATCGCCGAACCGGTGTCGACCGTGGCGTCTGCCCTCAACAAGGACCCCCTCTGGTTCGTCCTCACCGGCGGCGAGGACCATGCGATGGCCGCCACGTTCGATCCCGGCAAGGTGCCGTCGGACTGGGACGTCGTCGGCCTGGTGGTCGAGGCTGACGCCGAGTTGGGGCCGCTGGTGCTGGTCGACGGACATGTCTGGGAGGGCGAACAGGGGTGGGCGCACTTCCGTTGAGCCCGGCGTGGTTGGGAAGGGCGCTCCCAGCTGCTGGGGTAGTCTGCCCCTATGGCGACCCGCGCGTCTTCCCCGGCGCGGCCTCGTAGCTCGTCGTCCCGTTCCAGCGGGTCGACAAAGGCCCCGAGTTCGCGTGCGTCCGGAAGCTCATCGAAGTCCACGTCTCGTTCAGCGAACCGGACGAAGAGTTCGGCGACCCATCGAGCCGACAGCGGGCATCCGAACATGGTCGTGAGCGCAGCAAAAGGGCTTTGGCGCGGTTGCGCGCGCGCACTCGGCGGCCTGGCCCGCAGCATGGGTGGCGATGCGCAAGCCAAGGACCCCGAGGTGCGTCGAGATGGTGTTGGGCTGGGCCTGTTCGGTTTGGCGTTGCTGGTGGCTGCGGGCTTCTGGCTGACCATCCCTGGGCTGATCGGGGACGGGCTGCGCATCGGCGTCTCATGGCTGGTGGGTCGCACCTCATATGTGGCGCCGGCCCTGCTGTTGGTGATGAGCTTCCGGACACTGCGGAACCCCCTGAACAACGGTCCCGCGGGCCGCCAGTGGGTTGGCTGGGGCTTGCTGCTCTTTGGACTCCAAGGGATCATCAACCTCGCCCATGATCCGTTGCCCGCGCCCAGGGACCCCGAGTTGATGGGTCAGTACGGCGGCATCATCGGCTACATCTCCAGTTCCATGATGAGTCAGCTGCTGCCTGTCTGGCTGGCTGTCTTCGTGCTGGGCGTGGTCGGTCTGTTCGGTCTGATCGTGGTCATCGGCAAGCCGATCAGCGAATGGGTCGATCTGTTCCGCGGCGTCTACGACTGGTTCGCGGTCAAGGTGCGCGCGGGTCAGCAAGCCCGCGCCGAGAAGCTCAGGTTCGGCGTCGACGAGGCCTACGACAGCCCGCTGGTCGACACTTCAGTCCCAGGCATCACCGTAGGCCAGCAACCCGACCACCAGCCGCTCGACGCCGAGCAGCCCGACGCTGCCTCGCCGATCTCCGGACAGCCTCTGGCCCCGAACCGCAAATCCAAGGGCAAGGCGACCGAGGTCCAGGCGTCGGAGGAAGCTGGTGCCCCTGAACTGGTCGCGCCACCGCACACCCCGGCTCCGCAGCGGGTCGAACAGCTGGCGCTGTCCGGTGACGTCGTGTACACGCTGCCCGACCAGGCTCTGCTCAGGGCGGGCACCGTGCCGAAGGCCCGTACCGAGGCCTCGGACGCGATAGTCCACAAACTGCAAGATGTCTTTGGCGAGTTCGACATTGATGCCCGGGTCACCGGTTACACCCGTGGACCGACAGTTACCCGCTACGCCATCGAGGTGGGCAGCGGCGTCAAGGTCGAGAAGGTAACCGGGCTGTCCAAGAACATCGCCTACGCGGTGGGGTCGGCCGACGTCCGAATCCTGGCCCCGATACCGGGGCGCTCGGCCATCGGCATCGAGATCCCGAACAAGGACAAAGAGGTCGTCTCGCTGGGCGACGTACTGCGCAGCCAGAAGGCCCGCAACGACCACCACCCATTGACCGTCGGGTTGGGCAAGGACGTCGAGGGTGGCTACGTGCTGGCCAACATCGCCAAGATGCCACACCTGTTGGTCGCCGGCGCCACCGGATCAGGCAAATCGAGCTTCATCAACTCACTGATCACCTCGGTGATGATGCGCTCGACCCCCGACGAGGTGCGGATGATGCTGGTGGACCCGAAGCGGGTGGAGCTGACCCACTACGACGGCGTCCCGCACCTGGTCACCCCGATCATCACCAACGCGAAGAAGGCCGCGGACGCGCTGCAGTGGGTCGTGCAAGAGATGGACCAGCGCTACGACGACCTGGCGGCTTTCGGCTTCCGGCACGTCGACGACTTCAACAAGGCGATCCGAGCTGGTCAGGTGCAGTTGCCGCCCGGCAGTGAGCGCGTGCTGGCGCCCTACCCGTACCTGCTCGTGGTCGTGGATGAGCTCGCGGACCTCATGATGGTCGCGCCGCGCGACGTCGAGGACTCGATCGTGCGGATCACCCAGTTGGCCCGAGCTGCGGGCATCCATCTGGTGCTCGCCACCCAGCGTCCCTCGATCGACGTGGTCACGGGCCTGATCAAGGCGAACGTGCCCAGCCGATTGGCCTTCGCCACCAGCTCGATGACCGACTCTCGAGTCATCCTCGACCAACCGGGCGCCGAGAAGCTCGTCGGTCAAGGAGACGGCTTGTTCCTGCCGATGGGTGCGTCCAAGCCGATGCGTGTGCAGGGGGCTTGGGTCACCGAGGCCGAGATCCGCGACGTCGTCGAGTACGTCAAGGTGCAGTTGGAGCCGCAATACCGCGACGATGTCGCCACGGCCGCGGAGTCTGCGCCGAAGGTTGCCGAGGATATCGGCGACGATCTGGAGCTGGTCCTCGACGCCGCGCGGCACGTGATCGAGCTGCAATTGGGGTCGACCTCGATGCTGCAGCGAAAGCTGCGGATCGGGTTCGCGAAAGCAGGACGTATCATGGACATCCTTGAGAACCGCGGGGTCGTCGGGCCCTCCGAAGGCAGCAAACCGCGCGAGGTTCTTGTTAAGCCGGACGATCTGGATGAGGTGCTGGCCAGCCTGGCCAATGGATCATGACAACATCGGTACACATGGTGAGCTTGGGTTGCTCCCGCAACGATGTCGACTCAGAGGAATTGGCAGCCAGGATGGAAGCCGAGGGCTTCCAGTTGACTACGGACCCCGCGGGCGCGGACGTGATCATGGTCAACACCTGCGGCTTCATCGAGCAGGCGAAGAAGGACTCCATCGACACGTTGCTTGCAGCTGCTGATCACAAGCAATCGGGGCGGGCGAAGGCGGTGGTGGCGGTCGGCTGCCTGGCCGAACGGTACGGACGCGAACTCGCCGACGCCCTCCCGGAAGCCGACGCGGTGCTCGGTTTCGACAACTACCCGCAGATCGCCGAACGACTACGATCGATCCTCGGCGGGGCGCACCTGGAATCGCATGTGCCAACTGATCGGCGCACTCGGCTTCCGTTGATGCCGGTGGCTCGGCCCGACGCCGCGCGCCGCGCCGGTGCAGAGTCGCTGGCCGTGCCCGGACATGGGGGACGCGGGCCCGCCTCGGGGCCGCCTGTGCTGCGCCGTCGGCTGTATGGCGGACCTTTCGCGCCACTCAAGATCGCCTCGGGTTGCGATCGGCGTTGCGCTTTCTGCGCGATTCCATCGTTTCGAGGCGCCTACCTGTCACGCCCGGTTGATGAGGTGGTGGCGGAAGCGCGCTGGCTGGTCGACCAAGACGTCAAGGAGGTCATGCTGGTCAGCGAGAACTCCTCGTCCTACGGCAAGGACCTCGCTGACCGCAACGCCCTACCACGGCTGCTGGATCGGCTGTCCGGCGTGGACGGACTGGAGTGGATCCGGGTCAGTTACCTGCAGCCTGCCGAGATCACCCCTGGCCTGCTGGACGCGATTGCGTCCACCCCGAAGGTGGTGCCCTACTTCGACCTGTCGTTCCAGCACGCCTCCGGGCCGGTGCTGCGCCGGATGCGGCGCTTCGGGGACGCCGAGCAATTCGGCCGACTGATCGAGCGGGTCCGCGAGCGGTCACCGGATGCCGGCATCCGCAGCAATTTCATCGTAGGGTTCCCGGGCGAGACCGAGGCTGACTTCCAAGCCCTGTGCGACTTCGTCGGTGAGGCGCGGCTCGACGCCGTCGGCGTTTTCGCGTACTCAGACGAAGAGGGCACCGAGGGTGTGAGGTTGGGCGGCCACCTCGGCGCCGAGGTGATCGCCGAACGCCTCGACAGACTCAGCGAACTCGCCGACGAACTGTGCAGCCAGCGGGCTGAGGATCGCCTGGGCGAGGTCGTCCGGGTGCTCGTCGAGACCGTCGAGGGCGACACGGTGGTTGGACGGGCCGCCCATCAAGGGCCCGAAGTCGATGGTGCGACCAGCCTGGTGGGCTCA
>CALMKG010000213.1 GCA_937867175.1 uncultured Propionibacterium sp.
GCACCGAACGCGATGACGGCCGCGCCGTAGGACAGCGCCGCGGTGAACACGTGCACCGTCAGCAGCGGGCTGTTCTGCAGCGCAGGCATCAGCGGGTTGGCCTCGTACGACAGGGTGGACGCGTAGATCAGCATGCCGAGGATGACCGGCAGCACGACCAGCGCCAGCGTCCGCACCCGGTAGCGCCACTCGAAGTAGACCTGCGCCAAGATCATGCCCCACGCGAACGAGACGGCGAACTCGTAGTGGTTGGCGAAGGGCGGATGCCCGGTGGCGAACATCCGGACGATCATCGACCCGGTGAGCGACAACAACGCCAACTGGACGAACTTGCTGCCGAACCAGGTGAGCCCCCGGCCAGTGGCCGGTGCCGACTTGGCCGGTGTCGCCGCACCGGGTGCGACGTCCTGGTCGTGCTGCCCGGCCCCACCGACCAGCACGGTTTGACGCGCCACGGTCTTCTTCTGCAGGCCAGCGGCGAAAACCGCGACCACATAGGCGCCCAGAGCGAGGGTGATCAAGGCGGTGGTGGCCACCAGCAGGGCCTGTGATATCTCAAGCATCAGCGTTGCTCCTTCCTTGCGGGACGGACACCTTGTCCGAGAGTCTGGCGGAGATTTCGTCGAAGCGGCGGGCGAACGTGGCGTCCTGCCGGTCGGGGGAGGCGAGTTGCACCAGTGAGCCGCCGTCGCCGGTCTCGGTGACCCGGAACCAGATGCGATGGTGACGCAGGAACATCGTCAGGCAGGTGCCGAGAACCAGCAGGGCGCTACCCAGCCAGACCACCCCGGTGCCGGGATCGCGCTTGACCAGCAGCCCGGTGAACTGCTGCTCCCGTTCGAAGGTGTAGGTCAAACCATCGACGCTCACGTAGCCGCCCTGGTCGAGGATCGCGGTGCCCAACGGCACATCCCCATCGCTCGGATAGACCTCGACGCGCATCTGGCCTGGGGCGATACCGGTGTCGGTGCGTCCGGACGCGGACCCGATCACGAACAGTTCCAGGTCGTGGCCGGGCACGTCGAGGACGCCGTAGGTCATTGAGCCGTCCTGGGTGGTCCACTCCAGCGGGACGCCGTCGTGGAAGACGACCTGGCCCTGTGCGTCGGTGACCTGCATCACGGCGGCGATCCCGAAATACGCCTGGTGGAACATGACTCCGTCATACGTGAGCGGTTCGTTGACCCGCACTTCCTGACGGGCGACCTGGTGGCCGTCGCGGGTGAGCACCAGGTCGGTCACGTAGTCCTTCGGGGTGCCGTTGTCGTAGTAGCTATCGGTGAACGACTTGGCTTCGGCCACCAGCCCGGTGCCATGGCCGACCTCGGTGGGGTGCCCGATCGTCAGGGTGAACTGGTCGTCGCGGAAACCGGTCAGCGAGCTGAGCAGGAAACCGGCCATGATCACCACCATCCCGACGTGGGCGACCGCGGTACCGAACGGTGCGAGGTGCCATTTGTCGGTGTAAAGGTTGCGGCCGGGGCCGCGTTCGTCCTCAATGACCCGCACGCGGTTCGACCGGGCGTCGGCCTTGATGGTGGCGACCATAGCGTCGACCGGAACCGGGCTGGTGAAGCTGCTGGCCAGCCGTGCGCGGTTGAAGAACTCGGCGCTCACCCGGGTGTGGGGATGGAACGCGGTCTTGTACAGCAGCGGGACGCGGTGAAAGGTGCAGGCCAGGGTGCTGGTCGCCAGCAACACCATCAGCACCACGAACGGGATCGAGCTGAAGACACTGAAGAAGCCGAGGGTTGCCACGATGTCGGTCCAGCCACCGAAGGTGGGACGCACCGACTCCAGCCAGGCTTGCTTGGACGCCGGATCGTCCAGTACCCCGCTCGGTGCCTGCGGGAAAAGCACGCCGATCAGCGCGAACAGCCCCGTCAGCAGGATCAGCACCAGACCGACCCGTTTGTTGTAGAAGAACGCGTAGATGCTGCCGAACAGTTGGCCCGGCGCCACGCTCACCGTGCCGTCGAGCCCATCGATCGGCTCGTCGCCCTTGCCGGACACGGCGGAGCCGGCGCGTTCGTCGGTATCGAGACTCATCATTCCTCCTTCACGCCCCGAAGCTCGGGACGAACCCCGCCAGCTTGGCGAACAGGTTTGTGATCATCAGAAAGCCGATGACGATCAGGGTGGCGCCGCTGACCAGCGAGACCCCCACGTGGTGGCGCCGGAACCAGGTGAAGCGCTCGCTGGCCTCCACCGCCCCGACGGCGACCAGCACGATCGGCAAACCAAGCCCGGCACAGTAGGCCAGCATCAACGCGACCCCCTGGCCGACAGTGGCGCTGACCGTTGCCAGCGCCAGGATCCCTCCCAGGATCGGGCCGATGCAGGGCGTCCAGCCGGCACCGAAGACGACGCCCATCAGCCCGGAACGCAGCGCCCCCGCCTGTCCCGGCTGGCCCGGCCGCACCTGCACCCGGACGACCCGGTTCAGGGCGGGGATCTCGATCAGCCCGGCGACGTGCAGCCCCATGACGATCAGTAGCACGCCACCGGCCACCCGCAGCCCTCCGGTGGCCGGCCCAAGCGAACGGCCGATCAGCCCGATGGACGCCCACAAGGCGATGAAGACGGCACTGAACCCGGCGACGAAACTGATCGCGTTCGCCAACGCGGCCGGCCGGGACACCCGCTGAGGGTTCCCACCGACCAACTGCCCGACGAACGCGGGGACGATCGGCAGGAAACACGGCGAGGCGAAGGAAACCAGACCGGCGAGCAGGGCGAGCGGGATCGTGATCTCCATCTCAGCGCCCAGGTGTAGCCGAAGCAGACGAGGCCCGGAAGCGCTCAAGGTGGGCGGCGGCGGTCTGCGCGAGTTCACTGTCGGGGGCGACCTCGATGACCTTCCCCCAGGCCCGTTCGACGCCGGCATAGTCGGGCGGTGTCTGCGCCATGTAGAGGAAGCCGAGGTTGTACCAAGGCTCAGGCAGATCGGGCGCCACCTCGGTGGCCCGCAGCCAATGCTGCTCGGCGGCGGCGTAGTTGTTCAGGCTGTACTCAGCGACACCGAGCGACAACAGCACCTCGACATCGTCGGGTGCCAGCTGCAGCGCCTTTTCGAACTGGACGACCGCGTCCTGGTACAGGCCACTGTCGAAGTAGAGCTTGCCGAGGTCACGCAGCAATCCGACGTTGCCGGGATCGGCTTCGAGTTGTCCCTTGAGCTCAGCCTCCTTGGCCTCGTCGAGGACCGGGAACTCGGTGGCATTGCTGGGCATCGCAGTGACCGCGGAGCCGGCGGTGGCGGTGGTGTCCGGCGTGGACGACCGGCCCACCTGCTGGACGATGATCACCACTGCCGCAGCCAGCAGGGCGACCAGGATGAGGTTGATCCTGCTGACGCCGCCCGCGCCCTTCGCCTGCTTCTTCGGCGCGGCGCCCGGCTTGGCGACGGGTGGCTCGTCATCGCTGAACTCGGGGAACGCCTCCAGCCCGACGACGTCGTCGTCGGCCGTCTTGGGTGGGGCTGGGCTGGCCGACGGGGCCTGCTCGCCGTCGAGGCTCGCCATCTGCGCGCTGGCCCAACCCTGCAACTCGGCAGGCGCCGACGCGAGGAACTCCCTGAGTTCAGCTGCGTCGGCGCCTTCGAGGTGGCTGTTGTTGGCCTGGTCGTTGTCCAATGTCACGTCCTAAGTTGAGGTCACCGGGCAGGAGGCTCAACTGGCTGGATGTCGTAGGTTTCCGGACCGCGAGCGTTGTCGACGTCGACACCCCGCAGCACCAGCTGGCCGGAGCGAGCATAGTCGGTCGCCTGGTTCAGGATCGAAATCGAGTACGCCGGCGCGTGGAAGCCGCGAGAGTTCTCCGACATCGAGTAGTCGACGATGTACTGCGCCTTGCGCTGGAAATCGCCGGCCTTGGCCAGCTGTTCCGGGGTCGCCTTGCCGTCGGCGACGGCCGCGGTGAGGTCATCGATCAGCGCCTGCACTGCGGTGAAGGAGACGTTCTTCGCATCGTCCCAGCGCTGCTGGATGGTGTCGACGCGCTGTTGCATCTCGGCCGCACTGGAGTGATGGCAGGTCAGGCAGGACTGGTTGATGGTGGCCTCGCTGCGCAGCGGGCTGGCGATCTGGTGGTCGGAGATCTTCGCAGCACCCTCACGCATGTATGACATATGGCAGTCTGCACAGGTCACGCCGTTGCTCGCGTGGATGCCCTGCGACCAGGTCTCGAAGTCGGGATGCTGAGCCTTGATCAGGCTCACCTGGGTGGTGGTGTGCTTGAAGTCACTGAATCCGACCTTGTCGAAGTAGCTGATGGCGTCGTTGACGGTCAGGCCCTCGTCCCACGGGAAGGTCAGGGTCTTCTCTTCGCCCTTGAAGTAGTACTCGACGTGGCACTGGGCGCAGACGTAGGCGCGCATCTCCTGGTTGGTGGCGTCGCGGTTGACGTCGTAGTCGGCGATACCCTGGCTGGCCTTGAATTCCTTGATGCCCTCGACGAAGGCCGGACGGGTGATCCGCAGCTTCATGGTGCCGGGCTCATGGCAGTCGATGCAGGCGACCGGGCCGGAGGCGTGCTGGACGGCCTCGCCGTAGGGCAGCTTGTTCATCGCGGCCCAACCCGCGGCCTG
>CALMKG010000214.1 GCA_937867175.1 uncultured Propionibacterium sp.
ACGGGCTGGCCGCGCTGCTGGCCGGCAACACGGTGGTGCACAAGCCGGCCTCTGAGACGGTGCTCAGCGCGCTGGCCGGGGTTGCCTTGCTGCGGGCCGCCGGGATTCCTGCCGAGGCTTGGCAGGTGGTGGCCGGCCCCGGACCCCGGATCGGACCGCAGCTGGTCGACCAGACCGACATGATCTGCTTCACCGGATCGACCGAAACCGGCCGCACCCTTGCGGCGGCCACCGGCGCCCAGCTGAAGTCGATCACCGCAGAGGCGGGCGGCAAGAACCCCGCCATCGTCCTGGCGGACGCCGACATCCAAGCAGCCGCGGACGGGCTGGCCCGGGCCTGCTTCGACAACGCCGGCCAGCTGTGCGTGCACATCGAACGCATCTACGTGGCCGATGCCATCGCTGACCAGTTCCAATCGGTGTTCGTCGCTGCGGTCAGCGCCCTCAAGTTGGCCCCTGGGCTCGGCTGGGATGCCGAAGTCGGCACCCTGATCAGCCCCGCCCAGCTCGAGAAGGTCACTGAACACCTCGCTGACGCCAGGGCGAAGGGTGCCACCGTGCTGTGCGGCGGACGTGCACGTCCCGACCTGGCGCCGTGGTGCCACGAGCCCACCGTCCTGACCGGAGTCACCCGCGAGATGACCTGCTACCTCGACGAGACCTTCGGCCCGCTGGTCAGCCTCTACCGGTTCGGCGACGAGGACGAGGCGGTGCGCCTGGCGAATCAGGGCGAGGACGGCCTCAACGCGTCCATCTGGACGCGCGACCACGCCCGCGGACGCCGGATCGCCGCGCGGCTGCGGGCGGGCAGCGTCAACATCAACGACGGCTACGAGGCCTCACTGAGTGCCATCGATGCACCGATGGGCGGCATGGGGACATCGGGCATGGGACGCCGTCAAGGCCGCGAGGGCGTCTACCGGTTCACCGAACCCCAGGCGGTGGCCACCCAGCGGCTGATCCCGCTGGCACCCTTCGGCGGTTTGGACGCCAAAGGATTCGCCCGCTTCACCAACGGCGTCCTGCGGGTGCAGCGTCGGCTGCGCCTGCCCTAGCGCGTCCGGTCGTGTTTTCAGCGGTCCTCGTGCATCAGCCGCACTAGATCGTCGGCCAGTTCGGAGGTCATCACGTCGTCCACCGGCTGCGGCAATGCGAACTTCCAGTTGGGGTAGGTGTCCACCGTGCCCGGCATGTTCGGGCGCTCGGGCACCATGGCGGCGTCGTCGATGTTGACCACCACCATCACCGAGTCGGCGTCCGACAGCAGCCGATACCGTGACAGCACCGCAGCCTTGACGTCTGCCTCGGTCATCGATGCCACCGGTCGGTCGGGGTCGATCCGGGCCATCTCGGCCAGCGAGCGGCGCGTCCGCTCGACCTGCTTCCAGTCGGCGTTCTTGCCGATGCGCTTGAGATCCTGCACGTCGCTGCCGGTCAGCAGCCCGGCGACGGTGACCTGGTCGTGGGTGGAGCTGGTGCCGACACCCAGCACGGGGAATTCGCTGATCGGCGTCCGCATGCCCGAGCGGTTGCCGAGCATCCCGATGGACTCCATCGTGTCGCGGACGCCCTCTGCCACGGTGCCCATGTCCTCACCGACGATCCAGGCGTCAGCGCGCATCGCCTCGACCCGAAGGATCGCCAGCAGCGCGTCCACCGGATAGTAGACGTAGACACCCTCATCCGCGCCGCCATCGACCGGCACCCAGTACAACCGCCACAGCTGCATGACGTGGTCCATCCGTAGGCTGCCCGCGTGACGCAGCGCCAAATGCACCATCTCGATAAACGGCGCGAAGTCGGCCTGCACCAAGGCCTTGGGGTTGAACGGCGGCAAGCCCCAGCGCTGGCCCTCGGTGTTGTGCGAGTCTGGCGGGGCACCGATCTCGAACCCGAAGACGACCATCTCCTGGAAGGCCCACGCGTCGGCGCTGCCGGCATCGAAACCGACCGCGAGATCGGCGATCACGTCCACACCAGAATGGCAGGCGTCCCGGTACTGCTCGCTGGCCACGTACTGCGTCCAGACGTGGA
>CALMKG010000215.1 GCA_937867175.1 uncultured Propionibacterium sp.
TCCCTGGGGACTGGTCGTGCACGCGGATGGTCCCGTCCGCGGGTCTGGATGGTCCTTGGGGACTGGTCGTGCACGCGGATGGTCCCGTCCGCGGGTCTGGATGGTCCCCGGGGACTGGTCGTACGTCCGAAGTTGGCATCAGCCGGCACCGACCACGATGGAGATCGGGGTGGCGCCATCAGTGAACGCGATCGTGGCTCGCTGGGGACCGCCGGCGTCCACCACCGCCGCGATGACGCGGGCTACGTTGCCGCGGGAAACGCTCCCGCCGACGGATCGATCGCCCTGGGGGCCGAACCGGTCTGCGCATCGATGAGGCCGGTCGGATCCGCCAGGGTGAGGACGCCGGGGGCGAGGATCGTCCAGTCGAGCTCCGAACCACGCAGGTACTCGTCCGCGGCTGCCTTCGCATCCGCGTAGTGCACGAACGGATTGGCGGGCGGGACGCCGTGGTCGGGGCGCGAACCATAGTAGGAAACCATGAGATAGCGCCGGACGCCGGCCAGGGCGGCAGCGTCCATCGAGCGGATCGCTGCGTCCCGATCAACCGCCCGAGTGCGTTCCGGGTTGCCGCCGCCGGCGCCCGCGGACCAGATCACGACGTCTTGGCCACGGAGCAGTTCGGCCAGCGCATCGGTGCTCAACTGCTCGACGTCTGCCACCACGGGACGCGCCCCGCTCGCAGTCACATCGTCGGCATGGTCGGGGTTTCGGATCAGCGAGGTCACCTCACGGCCTGCGGACGCGAGCAGCGGCGCCGTCAGGAGGGCAACCTTGCCGTGGCCGCCGATGATCGTGATCTTCGCCATCTCAGTCTCCTTGGCTGCTCGGTGCTCGTTCAGGTGCTCTGCTCATCGTGTCATGTCGGCGAAATGATTTGAGCAGACGCGTCACGATGCGCTAATGTGACTGGTCGGTGCTGGCCAGACCAGCGTCCCAAAGCGGGCCTATAGCTCAGTCGGTTAGAGCGCTTCCCTGATAAGGAAGAGGTCACTGGTTCAAGTCCAGTTAGGCCCACCATCTCCAAACCCCCTCCCACTAGGGCAGGGGGTTTCGTCTTTCCCACTCCCGTTAGTTTCGTGCCCAACACGTGCCCAATCGCGTCACAACGCTCGACGGTCACGTCCTGGTGGAGTCAGGTCAGATCAGAGTCGTTACGCGCATCTCGGCCCCGAAGGGGAGGCTGAGGGACCTTCGACCCGGTTCTAGGCGTCTGCGGCGAAGTCGAGCTCATCTTCGTGCCTCAAGCTTCCGCAGTAATCTCTTGCCCGCGTCAACGCCACGTACACCACGCAGTGCTCTTCCTGCGCGTTTGTCAGGCCAGCGGAGAGGGCTGCCTCATGTGCAGCCGTGAGAGCCACCCCTACCTGGGGCCACTCGCAGCCCTTCGCCTGGTGCACGGTTAGTCCTGGAATGAGGTCAGATCGAGTAAGGCGCAACCGCAGACGCTCGACCTCCTGAACCCTTTGCGCCTCAGCCTGCGCTTTGAGTCGGCTCGGCCGTGGCATAGGGCTCACTGTCTCTGCCGCATCTCGCACCCGCTCGAGGGCGTCAACCGCAGGCAGGCCTGCGACGAGTTCGCTGAGGATGGGACGGAAGTGCCTGAGCAGCACCTCCTCGATCCCTTCCTCGGATATTCCGAGGTGCACCAGCGCGGACTGCCTACCAAACGACTTCCGTCCGAGCTTCGTGCGGGTGACCTCGTCAAGAAGTAGGTTTAGCGCTGCGTCGATACGGTTGCCCACAGTGCGGAACGCGAGTGGGAGGACGTTGTCGCCCACGGTCCACAACGTCGTCCAAGTTCTCCCAAGCGCGACATCCACGGCCGTGCTAGCCACCGGCGGCAGGGTCACGCCCTCCCCGGCTCTCAACGCTCGCGCGAGCTCGATAGTCTGATGCGTGGCGAACCGGAAAGATCCCTGCTGTTCGTACGGCGTGAACGGGTACTTGTCGAGGAGGTAAGTCCCGACCTTCTCTGGCGTGGCGCCGCGCCAGTCGTAGAGCGCCTGCCACGGATCACCGACGAGCGTGAGCGTCGCCGTTTGCGTGTCGGCGACGCACATGCAGGTGAAGATGTCGAGCTCGTCGGCATCGTAGATCTCGTCGACAACCACATGTCTGTAGGTCGCGGCGAGCCAGGCGACGGCCGCGTCTCGGGCACCCGGAACCAGCTTCAGGGCCGTCCGAAGTGCCCGGCGGACGTCGTCATGGCTCGAGGTTCCGCTGCGGAGCACAGTCAGGTGGGGACCCTTCTTGCCGAATCCGAACTTCGGCTCAGCGATGCGTTCGGACAAGCTCGTGATGACGCCGTCGGTGCCGCAGCCGGCGTATCGTCGGTAGCTACCAGTGCTGAGCCACCTGTAGTCGCTGTCGATGCCCCGGAAGTCGTCGATGACGCGGAGGCGCTGGTGACCCCCCGGCCAAGTGACGAGTTCAAGGTCGAGTAAGTGGTGCAGCATCCGCATATGGAGGTCGTCGAAGGTCGTCACGAGATTGGGCAGCTCAACCGCGCGGTGTCCCCACCGAGCGGTAATGCGCGACCGCAGTTCGCCCGCCGCTGACCGCGTGAAGCTGAGGCCTAGGACGCCCCGGCGAACATCGGGGTCGCGGTGGTGCAGGTATCCGAACCGTGCCGCGGACACCGTGGTCTTCCCGAATCCCGGCCCCGAGACGATGTTGACCAGGGCCGCGTCCGAGGCGGCTGCGAGCACCTGCTCATCGGTCAAGCGGATCGCCATTAGTCCTCGTCGCCACCTTCACCGGGGACGGCCGCTTCGTAGTTCACGATCGGCTCCGCGGTCGGCGCCGTCGGGTCGGCTGGCGGCGTTAGGGGCGCCGGAGCGTGCCCCTCCCACAGCCACTCGAACAGGTCCCGCAACTGGTCCGGAACCACGAGGGTGCTCGTGTTCTCGTGGGCCAAGGCGGCCAACTCGTAGGCGAACTCGCCCTTGAACTTCCGGTTGGACTTCTTGTCGAAGAACGCGTCGACGTTCGCCAAGGTTGGGCTCTCACCGAGATCCTTCTCGATGCGTTTCATGGCCTCAGTCACGAGAGTCTCGTTCCCGGCAACCAGGGTGGGCTCCAGTGTCGGCCTGGACCAGAACCAGCGCACGTGGTCTGAGTTGCCAAACGCCTGGTGCCATGACGGCGGCTTCGGTCCGGGCATCGGGTCGCCGGGCTTGTCAGGGCGATTGTCGGTGTCGGATAGGACCGCGACCTGAGCAGCAAGTTCATGTCCGGGTTCGGCGAGCAGATGGACAGGCCACTCGCCGATGCGGTTGCCGATCGGCACGACCGCCAAGGCGTCGATGAACGCTAGCTTTGCGCGGTCGCCTGCGGCCCACGCTCTCCCGAATGCCCGGAGCAGTGCGGCCTCGGTGATGCCCTCGACCAGCACCAGCCGCTCGGCGAAGAGCGCCCCCGAACGGCTAGCGTCCATGTGCAGTTCCGCCATCCGGCGAACCTTCTTGCCTAGGTCCGGATTCCACGGGATGTTCGCGACAAGTCGTGCGACGACGCCGTTGGTCGCGTCCCGTCGCACGACGACCATCTCGTTCGGCTTCGCTGCAGCGACGATGTCGCCGGCGTGGGTCGACACGATGACCTGCAGGTCCGGACGTTCAGCTACCGTCGACCGCAGGTACCGGATGAGGCCGTGCTGAAGCTGCGGATGCAGATGTGCTTCCGGCTCTTCTATGAGAACCGTGGCGTGGAACAGTGACGGGAAGAACGAATCCTGTTCCTCGGCCGCCGCCTCCTCGGCCGCACTCAGTCGAGCCTGCGCCTCCTCCGGGGTGTCCTGCGTGAGATCAACCTCCGGCATTTCGCCCGGCGAACCCTGGTGGGTGCCCAGTGTCCCCGGTGCACCGGCCACAGGTTGCGTCGGTGCCAGCGCCAGCGAAGGGTCGGGTACCCCGGCGAGGGTGACCGCGATGTGCAGCAGATTCACGTAGCCCAGGCTCGATGCTTCCAACCGGCGAGCGTCGGTGATGCTGGCGGTGGTCGCCAACAGAAGCTCTAGTACGCGGGCGAGGTACTGGTCGTCGACGCGCTGCGCCCCGATGAACGCGTGGTGTTCCTGAACGCCACCGGTCAGGGTCCGCAGGTTATCCGCAATGCGGGCCTGAACTTCCTTCACTAGGTTCACGGCGGTCAGGTTGCCCAGCAGTTCTTGTGCCTTTGCCCGGACGCCGTGCAGAGTGCCAGCAGAAGGGTCCCGCTTCTGCTGTGCGCGCAGGAGCTCCACGAGAACGTTCGCCTCGCGCCGTGACAGCTCATCTACCGGGTTCCGCAAAGCTGGCAAGTACACCAACCTGGTCAGCTCGTGACCATCGACCGACGAGTCGATCTCCGTCGCCCGAACCCGGCCCAGAGACCGTTCCAACGTGCGTGTCCACGCGGGCGCACCGCCGCCAATCGACGACAAAAAGCTGCCGAGTGCCCCCTCCTGGGCCGTGCCGCCCTCCAGTTGGTACTCGATCGACACCCTGCGGGGGGCTGGGCCGAGCACTGCAGAATCCGACGGCTGCAGGCGTGGGAACCGCTCGCGGTGAGCGCAGTAGATCGCATCGTTGATGGTCGTCTTGCCCGCACCGTTTGCCCCGACCAGCAGGCTGAACCGACCTGGGAACTCCACCGTCAGCGGAGCGCTCGCAGCGGCCCGGAATCCCTCAACGGTTACCCTTCGCAGATGCATACGGCCTCGATTCGGACTAGGAACGAAGTACCTGAACGATGCGCAGTTACGGATGCGCAGGCTCACACAAGGAGAGCCCGTGTACTGAAGCAGGGGCTCCCGCTGTGGCTACAAGGCCTGCATCGTAATGCCCATCATCCAGGACTTCGTCTCGGATGGGGCAACGCCAAGTTCGTTAGCGATGTCCGCAGTTGTGACGCCCGACTGGCGGAGCAGCGCCAACGACTGCCGCAGACGCTCTGACTTCTCTCGCGGTATCCCACCCGGTTCACCACGCCGGTAGCCGGCCTTGGACAGTTGTATGCACAGGTCGCGATAACCCCACTCGGTTACGAGCCCGAGCTCACGCAATCGGTGCGTCAGCGCCATGGCTGCGACCCCCCAATGTGATCTCCACCTGAGTACCGTGGGGAGGGTGGCGTTGCGCAGGCCAGCGGCCTTCACCTGTGCCTCGGGCATGAGAAGGGCAGCGGCGAAACCGTTGGCCTCAGCCTCGGCTTCTGGCCCCCGCGGATGCCCGTGCTCGCAGTGCAGCACTAGGTGCCCCAACTCGTGAGCGGCGTCGAACCTCGATCGCTCACCGGATTTGCGTGCGGACATCATGATGAAGGGCTTGCCGTCCGCGAAGAACGAGAAGGCGTCGAGCTCTTTTAGGTCGTCACGAAGTGAGTACACGCGAACACCGTGCGCTTCGAGTAGTTGGACCATGTTCTTGATTGGCTGCTCACCAAGCCCCCACTTGGCGCGCACCGCGGCAGCCGCCAACGCTGGTTCGTACCCTGGAAGCGTCGGGAGGCTTGGAGTCGGGAATCTGAACTGTCCCGAGAGCCACGTGTCGAACTCGACTATCTGTGCTCCCGTGCTCAGGGCGGCGTCGCGTTGCCGAGCCGTCATCTTGCTGAGTGCACGGAAGCTGACGGCCTCAAGCGGAATCTCATCAACTTCGGGCAGTTGGAAGAACTCTGGGGAAACCTGAAGCTTCTCGGCGAGGAGGCGTGCGGTGGGCGCAGTGGGTTCCGCCGCCCCATTCTCGTAGGCCGAGATGCTGCGCGTCGAAATCTGGGTTGCCTTGGCGAGTGCCGCGATCGTCAGACCCATCCTCTTTCGGGCGAGAGTCAATCGCTGCGGAGTGAAGTCCATGATGACATCAGCCGAGTCTCTCGACGGTCAGCCTGTACGGCGCATCATCATCGGTGTCGGGGGCCGCGAAGTCGAACCTGTCGTACTCCGGAACAGAGACGACGATCCGCTCCTCCCATTGCACGAAGCCGTTCACCTCGATCTGGGCAGGCTTCGAGACTTCCAGAAAGAACTCGCCGGACCTCTTCGATCGGTAGACCACGATCCACGTTTCAAGAGTTTCAAGGAAGTCAGGATCGACGGAGACCTCGGGGTCTGCATAGCCAGGGCCGAAGTCGAGGGTTGGCTGGTTGGACGCAACAGCATCGAAGAACGTGGGGCCCTTCGGATTCTTCGGCTGTGGGCTGGCAACGAGTGACCCCGTGTTCTTGTCGCCCGAGGTCACGAGGATCTTGATCCCGAGTTCCCTGTTCAGCGTCAACTCCGCCCCGCGTGGGCGTTGCATCTCCCAGCCACCCAAGACCAGTTCTTCGCGCAGGAACCTCAGCATCTTCGACCAGAGCCACACTCCTGGAGCGCTGCGCGCGTCGAAGTCGGTGCACGTGGCGGCCTCCGCCCTGGCTCGCTGAGCTACCCGAACGAGCTGCTCTGATGTGAGTCCAAGGTCGGCGAGACGCGCCGCGGCATCCCAGCCTTTCACGACGACGGGCTGATTCAGCATGAGCCCTCCCTTCTTCGCGAAACTCTACCTCATTCGAGGGCTCGAATCAGGAAGCTGGCGCTGCCGTCGTGTCGTTCGTCCGTTGCCCTCAGCTCACATGCGGTCCGGGGCTGCCAGTCTCCGCGCCTGGAGCCACTTTCCGGCAGACGCGGGCCGCAACCCCGCACCGCGCAAAGGCGCGGTCACGACGTCGGCTCACCCCCCTTGCGGCGCCATGGGTCACTCCCCGCGCACCGTCGGTGGCATACCGATGGCCGCCGGAACACCCGGTTTCCACGTCCTCCTCCTCGAGGTCCACACACGCATGCTCTGGGAGGCATGGTTATCCACAGGGGTTCACTTGCCGAGTGTTGAGTTCGTGCCCCATCGGCAAGACTGCCTGAATGGCGTGCCCCTCCCCACCCCTGATGACGCTGCCCGCGCACGATCGCCCGCGCGAGAGGCTTCTGCGCGAGGGCCCCAACGCACTGAGCGATGCCGAACTGGTGGCCATCCTGCTGGGGACCGGCGGGCCTGGACGCAACGTCGTCGCCCTCGCGCAGGACGTGCTCGCCCGCTGCGGCGGGGTGGCCGGGCTGGCCCGGTGGGGCGTGCCCGAGCTCGCCCGCCTGGACGCTGTGGGTCCCGCGAAGGCGTCCCGGCTGGTGGCCGCGCTGGCATTGGCCGGACGCCTCGGGTCGCCCGATGAGCACCCCCGCCTTGCCGACTCCGGGACGATCGCAGCCGTCGCCCAAGCCCGACTCACCGGCGGGCGCGTCGAGCGCCTGCTCGTGCTGGTGGCCGATTCGGGGTTGCGCCTGCGCCACCTCGAGGAGGTGGCCAAGGGGGGCTCGAGCGGTTGCGGCCTGCCCGTGCGGGAGGTGCTCAGCGCGGTGCTCCGTCACGACGGCGTCACCTTCGCCCTCGCGCACAATCACCCGGGCGGTGACCCGACCCCGACGGACGCCGACCGTGCGGCCACGCTGCGGGTCACGGATGCCGCCGCTCACGTCGGCCTGCGGTTCCTCGACCACGTCGTGGTGACGGACGCCAGTTGGCGCAGCGTTAGCGCATCGCGCTGAAGATCTTGTTGCGGGCTGCGGGGAGGATGGCCGCGGCGAGGCGATCCCGACGAGCCTGTTGCGCCTGAACTCGACGGCGCGCCTGGGCGACGCTGACGACTGCATGCTGCACTTGGGGTGCCGGCACGGGGATCTCAATCGCCTCGAAAGCCGCCATGCTGAGCGTTCGGTTGCGATCTGCCGAGCCCGGGGAGGCGGCGGACAAGCTTGCGAGTCCCTCGGTGCTGAGCAAGTACTGCTCAACCCACGGAGTGGTGATTGCGTCGCTGGTCGGCACGTACTGGAGAAACCGGTTGCTGGCGATTCTCCCTGCGTCAGCAGTCTCAGCAAGACAGACCGCCCCTTCCCAAGCCTTGATGTTGCTGACGATCAAGGCTCCGGGCTCCAGGGGGTAATAGCGGAGCTTGCTCAGCTCCTCCGCAGATGCTTCCGGGTAGCGGATCATGCCACGGCCGAAGCCGCGAACCCCGATCGCCCTGTAGACCCCTCCGTCGTCGATGTCGATCCACTGCCTGGTGGAGCTCATCAGCTCGCGGATCGGCACGCGGCGAACGCCGGTGCCAGCACTCGCGATCAGGATCTCTTGCAGGGCATCCAAGTTCGGGCCAAGCGTCGGCGACGTGCGACCTAGCGCTGTCAGGTGGGCGGCGATGCGGTCTTGCTCCGAAGTCGGGGGCAGCGGAACTAAGATCCGCAGGAAGGCGTCGATGTTCACGCGCTGACGGCGCTGCCCGAGACCGTTAGTTGATCGGGCCATATCCTCGGTGAATTGGTTTGACTTGAGGAACTGCTCCAGGAACCCCGGCGCCACTCGTCCCGGGTCCGGCGCGAAAGTTGGGAACTCGCTGGAAACGAAGTACCCGTCGAATTCCGCCGGTACCAGTGCGACGGCACCCTCCCAGCCAAACAGCTTGCTGTAGACGATCTGCCCCTCGGACAAGCGGAACAGGCGGGTGTAGCTCGTGTCTGATCCCCCTGTGACGCCCTTGTCGAACAAGCCGCGCCCTCGATTCAGTACGCCACACGAGGGGTAGGTATGTGTAGCAACGATGTCTACCGGATGCTGATCGAGTCGCAGGACTTCACCCAACGGCACCCACGGGACCCTCACAGCGCGAACCCGTCAATCTCACGCTGCAGTTCCTCGTAGAGCCGCAGCAGCTCCTTCTCGGTCTCGATCAGCTCGGCCACCAACTCATGGGGCGAACGGTGCTCGAGGTCGTCCGGTCGGTGGGGGTTGTGGAGGTCGAGGTTGTAGCCGGACTCCCGGATCGTGGCGGCGTCCACCCGCCAGGCTCGCTCGTTCTCGACGCGGCCTTCGCGGCGGCGTCCGCCCCACCAGGCTGCGCAGTCGGCGAACTCCTCGAACCGCATCGGCTTGGTTTTGGTGTAGTTCTTGCGTCCCTCGGGGGCGGGGATCTCGTAGAACCAGACCGGCCCCTGGTGGCCCTTTTCGAAGAAGAGCACGTTGCTCGGGATGATCGTGTACGGCGCGAACACGCCGTTGGGCAGCCGCAGCACGGTGTGCAGGTTGAAGCGGCTCATCAGGTCGGCCTTGATCTTGCCGCCCACGCCGCTGTCGAAGAGCACCGAGTTGGGCACGACGATGCCGCAGCGTCCGGTGGTGCTGCGCTCGATGCGCGCCATCACCGATTGCAGGAACAGCCAGGCGGTCTCGGCCGTCCGGAACTGCACGGGGAAGTTGTCCTGGACGAGCTTCTCCTCCTCGCCGCCGAAGGGTGGGTTCGTCAGGACGACGTCCACGCCCGCACGGCGAACCTCGGCCAGCCCGACGTTCAGGGAGTTCTGCTCGGTGAAGTTCGGGCGGTCGATGCCGTGCAGCAGCAGGTTCATCTGCCCCAGCAGGTGCGGCATGGGCTTCTTCTCGATGCCGCGCAGCCCGGCCTTCACCTGTTCGACCTCGGACGCCGACACGTTGCCGGCCGTCATGTGCTTGTACGCCTCGATGAGGAACCCACCGGTGCCCGCGGCGGGGTCGAGCACGGTCTCGCCGGGGCGCGGGTCGACCTGTTCGACGATAAACCGGATCAGCGGACGCGGGGTGTAGAACTCGCCGGAGTCTCCGGCGGCGTCCCGCATCTCGCGCAGCATGGTCTCGTAGAAGACGGCCATGGCGTGCATCTCGTCGCGGTGGGAGAACTCGACCTTGTTGACTTGGTTGACGAGCTGCCGCAGGAGATGCCCCGACAGCATCCGGTTGGTGGTGTCCTGGAAGACGCGCGCGAGCGTGTCGCGGGGGTCGCCCGGGCGTCCTGACCCTTGAAGGCTACGCAGCTTGGGCAGCAGCCTGCCGTTGACGAACACCAACAGCGGATCCCCGGTCGTGTCGCTGCCGGACGCCCACGTGCGCCAGCGGAGCTCTTCCGGGAGGACTGGCCGGTAGCCCTCCTCCAGTGCTTCGCGTTCCTCCTCCAGGTCGTCGAACGCCTTGAGGAACAGCAGCCACGCCAGCTGCGGCAGGCGGTCCAGTTCGCCGTTGAGTCCGGCGTCCTTGCGCATGATCTGGCGCGACTGGTTGATCACCGCCTGCAGGCGGGCCTGGGTGGTCTTGGCCGGGGATGTGGCTGGGCTCACTGGGGTTCCTCGTCATCGAAGGCGGACAGGTAGAAGCGGCGCACGACGGCCGCGGCGGCGTTGAGAGTGCGCTCGCTCAGGCCGATCTCGGCGGCCATGGCTGCGAAGGGCACCCGCCAGTCGCCGGGTGGCTCGGGCAGGTTGAGCGGTGGGTCGGCGGCGTCCCGTTCGGCGAACACCGCCGCCACGGCGCGGGCGAAGGCGCCTGGTTCGAGGAGGTGCTGCTCGACCAGGAGAGCGAGATCCACCAGGTCTTTCACCCGCGAGGACGGCCGCTCGTGGGCGTAGATCCGCGCGTAGGCGTGCAGCTTCTCGGCGGCGTGGCGCGGCAGGTCGACGCTGCGCACGGCGAACGGCTCGCCCCCGAGCACGGGACGGACGGCCACGGCGTCCAGGCCTTCGGTGGGCTCCGACGCCTTGGTGACGACGTCGATAGTGACCGTTTCGAACGGGCTCCGGGCGACGAAGACGTCGACCACGATTCGCCACGTGGAGGGCAGCTCGTCCTCGACGCGCACTTGCCGGGGCGGTCGGACGCCGAACGTGCAGTCGTCGCCAAGGTCGACGTCAAGGGCCTCGTCGAGCAGGTCCTGCAGGTCGGCGGCAGTCAGGCCGGCGACCTCGGTGAGCAGCAGATCGAGATCCTTGGTGGTCCTCGCCGCGAGACCCAGGCGCAGTTCGAGGCCGAACCCTCCCTTCAACACCCACCGCGGGTCACGCGCGAGCCGTGCCAGCACCCGCTGGAAGACGTACCGGTTGCGGACGCGCTGCGGGGGGACGCCCTCTTGGGCGGCGATGTTGCGAAGCCGGTGGCTGAGGCTGACCAGCCGCGGGTCACTCATCCGCGGCAACCCGTGCGAGCGCGCGTTCGAGGCGCAGGGCGGCGCGGTCGGGAGCATCCGCGGACGCCCGCAACAGCCGGCGTCGCGTCGTCAGGCCGAGCCGCAGGGCGTCCGCCACCGCCCGGTCGACGTGCTCCTGCGACAACTCGGACGCTGCGGCATCCACGAGGGTGCGCAACGGCGTCGTGAGGGCCCATCCGCGACGGCCTTCTCGCTCGTCGGTGGTCAGCACGTCCACATGGAGCGCGACCAGGTCGTCGACCGCGCCGAAGCCGGGCGGGACCGTCAGGTGCACCTTGACGGGATCGACGTCGGACAGTCCGTGAACTGACAGGGCGGACTCGTGGGACACGACCCCCCGGCCTTCGCTCCATAGCGTCCATCGAACGTAGACGTCGTCAGCATCGGCCGGCCACTCGGGTAGCCGGAAGAGCGCCCGGTCGACCCGGAGCCAGTTGCCGGCGTCGGCGTGGTACTTCTGGGCCTGGTAGGAGTAGCCGACCTCCAGCGCCTGTGCCGCCGTGAAGTAGCCCGCCTGCTGGAACGCCACGGCGTGGAGAGCCCGGCGAAGATCCTGGCGGGGGGTAGGCATAGCATCAGCCTAGCAGAGCATAAACTCAACGAAATCTTTAGTTTGATCCGCCGTGAAAGCTCAGAACTAAAGTTGCTCCTACGCGGCGTAGAGCCACGACTGGACCCGTTCGAGTTGCGCGCGGAGGACGTCGCCCCCACCGAAGACGCGTGCCAGATCGACGGGGGAGCCGAGGTCGCCCAGCGGAGCGAGGCGGAAGACCTCCGTCGTCTCCAGGTCGGTGACGCCGAACTCCTCGTACCGGGCGAGCAGTCCCTCGAGCACGGCCCGCGCCTCGGCGGTCTGCGCCGCCAGTTCTGTCGCGTGTTGCTCGCGTACTTGCCGGACACGCTCCGATCGGGTTCGGGCTGGGCGGTTCCACGCCACTTGGAGGAGGGCGTCCAAGGGGTCGCTGTCGGTCAACCCTGCGGACTCGACGAGGCTGTCCACGTCGATGCCCTGGGCTTCCAGCGAGGACGCCAGCGCGTGCCGCGACGGTGCCCGTGACCAGCGTTGCCGCAGCGTGTTCTCGTCGCCCTCGGCCGCGATCCGTTCGCGCACCCACGCACCGTACTCGGTCAGCAGCAGGCGGCCGGAGGCCACGTCGGGCACGAGGCGGGCCTCGCCGACAACGCGGAAGTCGCCGTCGTCCACGTAGAGCTTGCGTCGGGGCGGACGTCCGGACGCGGCGTCGGGGGGGTCGTGCACCTCGAACCCTGGGACGGGTTCTTCGACCGAAGGGTCGTCGAGCGGCTCGCCGGTGACCGACCGCTCGGCGTCCGGTGCCAGCGGCTCGGCCGCGACGACCGCACCGTCGGCGTCCACGACCTCGCGCGTGATGTCGGTCGGGTAGCCGTCGAAGGCCGGGTCTTCGAACAGCACCGTGGCGCCGACGTAGTCGATGATCTCGAAGCTGGTCTTGCCCTTGTCGGGGAACAGCCGCGTGCCGCGACCGATGATCTGTTTGAACTCCACCATCGAGCCGACGGGGCGAAACAGGACGACGAACTTGAGGTCCTCGACATCCACCCCGGTCGACAACAGGCGGGACGTCGTCGCCACGACGGGGCTGATCTTGTCCGGGTCGGTGAAGTCGCCGAGCAGTCGCTCCTTCTCACCCTCGATCCCCACGATGCGGACCACCCATTCGGGGTCGGCGGCGATCAGGTCGGGGTTCTCGTCGACGAGGGCGCGGCGCATCTCGTCGGCGTGCTCGGTGTCGACGCAGAACACGATGCAGCGGGCGGTCGGGTCTCGGCGGAGGATCCCCGACAGGTGCCGCGCGGCCAGCTGTGTCCGGGCCAGGAGGGCGACGACGCGTTCGAAGTCGCGCGTGGAGTAGACGCCTTCGGGCACCTCACGTCCCAGGCGATCGAGCAGCCCAGGGGCTGGCACCCAGCCCTCGGCGTCCGGGGAGAGCATGACTCGACGCACCCGATAGGGAGCCAGGAAGCCGTCCTCGATGCCTTGGCGCAACGTGTACCGGTAGACGGGGTTGCCGAAGTAGTCGTAGCTGTTGACGCGGTCGCTGCGTGGTGTCGCCGTGAGCCCGAGCTGGACCGCGTCGGCGAAGTAGTCCAGGACGGCGCGCCAGGCCGAGTTCTCCTCGGCGCTGCCGCGGTGGCACTCGTCGACGATCACCAGATCGAAGAAGTCCGGCCGGAACGCCTCGAACAGCGAATCCCGATCACCGCCCGCCGCGAGTGCCTGATACGTCGCGAAGTAGATCTCGCGACTGGTGTCGACGCCACCCCGGACGCGGTTGAGCAGCTCCCCGCCGAACGCCGGCGTGAAGTCCTTGCGCATCGGCTGCGACAGAAGTTGGTCTCGGTCCGCGAGGTAGAGCACCCGGTAGTTCCGCTGGGGCCGGACGGCGGCCTCGTACGCGCGCAGCTTCGCCACGATCTGCATGGCCGTGAACGTCTTGCCCGTGCCGGTGGCCATGAGCAGCAGCACGCGCCGGTCGCCACGCGCGATCGCCGCGAGGGCCCGGTTGATCGCTACGGCCTGGTAGTAGCGCGGCGTGATCACCTCGCCAGCAGCGTTGCGGCGTCCGCGGTTGAGGGGCTGCCGGACCAGCGCGGCGTCCGCAGCTTGCAGCCCGTGGAGTTGCTGGTACTCGTCCCACGCTACCGCCGGCGCCGCGAACTCGGACACCCGACGCTCGCCGCCCGTCCGGAGGTTGTGCTCGATGATCTCCACGCCGTTGGTCGCATACGCGAGCGGGACGTCCAACTGCTGCGCGTACCGCAGCGCCTGCTGCAGACCATCGGAGGCGGCCCGATACTCGCGCTTGGCCTCCACGACTGCCGTCATGAGGCCGGGGGCCGCTTCGAGAACGTAGTCGACGAAGCCGGACCCGAGTTCGCGCGTTACCCCACCGAGGGCCGCGACCCGTTGCGCGGCGACAGGGAACTGTTCGGCCACCTGCTCCGACTGCCACCCGGCAGCCTCGAGGGCCGGCACCACGAAGTCGCGACAGGTGTCGCGTTCCTGAGGTCCGGGTCGGCGCATGACCTCAGGCTAGTGAACAAGCCGTCCGCCGTGTCGCACCCCGGACACACCGATTCACGCCGAGACAACCTCGCCCTGATGTCGGTCAACAGGCGGCGGCCAACCGTCGATGGGCTTGACGTCCGCGTTCGCCGCGTCCCCACACGTCGTCGACGGTCCTGGCTTCTCAGGCCCGGCGTTCCTCGGTCGTGGACACACCAACGTCACCCGCGCTGAACGCGGCGCGGACGTCCCTGAGTCGGCGTCCGTCGGGAAGCCTCCAGAAGGACCATCCATTGGTGGCTGCTCCGCGGACGTGCTTCGCTGCACCACTCGGGGTGTCCCAACACGTGCCCAATGCGTTGGCCGGTCGACGGTCAGCCCTGCCGAGGTTGGACCTTTGCGGTCCGCCGCAGCTACGTGCGCCTGGACTTGCGCCGGCGTCCTTCGGGGATGAGGAGTTCGGGCATGGCCCTGAGCATGAACTGGTCGAAGTGCGGGACGGTGAACGCGGCGTAGCCGTGGTCTGGGGTGTACAGCAGGCCCATGTTGATGAGTTCGGCCCTTGTCGGTCCAAGTTGGGTGGATTGGCGTCGCAGGACCGTTGCCACGTCCGCGGCCTTCTGGGGAAGCGGTCCGAGACTGGCCATGGCGCGCAGGTAGGCGCGCTGGAGTTCGGTGGACCGGTCGAGGCGCACGCGGAAGAACGAGGCGTCCAGTTTGGATTCGTAGATCGGGATCGTGCGCTCGACGTCGGCCTTGGTGATCTGGTCGCCCTGGGCGATGTCCCAGACCGCGTAGCCGAGTTCTTGGAGGAAGTAGGGGTAGCCGCCGGTGACGTCCACGGCGAGGTCGAGGGCGTCGCGGGTGAAGGTCACGCCCTCCTGTTCGGCCGGCTCACTCAGCGCCCGCCGGGCGTCGCTGTCTGAGAGTTCTCCGATCCGGGGGAACTTGAACAGGCGCTCGGCGTAGGACTTCGCGTCGCCGGCGAGTTCGGCGATCTGCGGGAGGCCGGCGCCCACAAGGGTGACGGGGAGCTCTCGTTGGACCAGTTTGTGGAGGGCGGCGATGAGCGCCTCAAGCTGCTGCGGTTGCAGGAACTGGATCTCGTCGAACAGCAGGACGACACCTCGACCGACGGACTGGGCGGCCTCCCCGAGGGCGACCAGCAGGTCCGTCAGATCCAGGGTGAGATCGCCGTGGTCGGCGTAGCCCTCGGCCGGGGTGGCGCTCATGCCCACCGTGAAGGAGCCTGCCTGGTCGATCGACAACGTGAACGACCGCAGCACGGACAGGGCGTGTTCGAACCGCTGGTTCCACTTGGCTTTGGGAGACAGTTCCAGCAGCGCGGTGCGCAGGCGTGAGGCCACGTCGAACCGGAAGCGCTGGTCGTCGTGCTTGCTGACTTCGAGGTCGACCACGACCCAGTCGGCCGTCAGAGCCTTCGAGCGGAACTGGCCCAGCAGGACCGTCTTGCCCACCCCGCGAAGGCCGGTGATGATCATGGACTGCTCCGTCCGTCCCAGCTTCAGGCGCCGGAGCAGCAGGTCGAACAGTCGCAGTTGGTCGTCGCGGCCCACGACGGCTTGGGGCCGGGCTCCGGCGTTGGGGGTGTAGGGGTTCAGGACGGGGTCCATGGCCTCACCTTATCCACTTTAGTCATCTTTATGTGCTTCGGATAAAGCGTCCTATGGTTCCCAAGTGCAGACCGGCGCGCTACGAGTGGGCTCACGCAGTCCGCTGATGACTTCGTCGGGGGCTCCTCACGCAGCTCGTCGTTGGTGGGGGTGTCCAGCAGGGCTGGTGGCGGTGTGAAGGGGGCCCTCTGGTTGCGAGGATGAAGGGGTCAACGCGTCATCTGAAACCAAAAGGGCCCTTGTGTCTCAAGTTACTCCTCCGTGTCTTGATTCGTTCTGTCGGCTCGATCGTCTTGGGTTGACGGTGACCGGTCAGCTGGTCGAACCCGATCACACCGTGCTCACCTGCGTCCCGACCACGGCGACCAGTTCGTGCTCGGGTTGTCACAATCCGGGGGGCAGGTATGACACGGTGGTCAGGAGGTTGGCGCATGTGCCCTATGCCTGGATACCCGCGGCCGGTCAGCCTCAGCTATCGTCTTCGCAACCGCGCCGCCCAGCAGGGCGCCCGCAGCGTCTGGAACCGGTGCGTCTTCTGGCGGGTGCTGGCACAGCTTGCATCGTGACTCGCGGTGGGTGGTGAAGGGCGGGTTCGGCCTCGAACTGCGCCTGGGCCTGGCGGCGAGGACCACCAAGGATCTCGGATTACCCTGCGGCAGTTATTCGTACCGGTCGGCGTCCCCTGTGGATGACCGAGCCGAGCGGGCCTGGCGTGGGCAGCAGCGCGCTTGGGAACCGCCCGAAGATCCGGAAGCTGACGAAAATGCCCCTGGGTTCGAAGTCCTGGCCCCCGATCCCAACCTCACTCGGCGACTGCTGTTCGGCTGGTCGCGCGCTGCTGCTCGAATCCCCCCCGGCAGAAGGTTCAGGAAAGGATCTTGGCCTTGAGGTTGGCGTATTCCTCGGCCGAAATGGCGCCGGAATCGAGCAACGTCTTGGCCTGGCTGAGCTCTTGTGCCGGCGTACTGCCGGCTACCGAACGGATGTAGTCGTCGGCGGCCGACCGTTGGGCACTCGCCTGGGCGGCGCTACGCTCAGCCATGCCTTTGCCGCGCGCGATGAGGTAGATCAGCGCGGTGAGGACAGGCACGAAGATCAGTGGCACCAGCCAGACGGCCTTCGCCAAACCGGAAAGCGCGCGGTCTCGGAATAGATCACTGATGATGCTGAACAGCACCATCAGCCACGCGAAGAATACGAAGATGGTGAAGAACATCCAGATGAAGTCCCAGATGTTCGACAGGAATCCGACCATGGTGTTGTACCTTTCAAGTTTTTGAATGTCTGGTCGTCGCGGGCGTTCGTGCCCGCTCAGGGCAGACCAGCGCCTGCCGGAGTAGATACTAGACCGGTAAAGCGTCGGCGCCGTATCCCCCACAATGGGTGACCTTGGCGGGCCGGGCCTGCTTGATCACTCCCGTCCGGAAACCCCGGCCGAGTCGAAGGTGGCCATCTCGCTCAAGATGGCGGCCGCGCCGCGAACGATCGGCAGCACTGTCACGGCGCCAGAGCCTTCGCCCAGCCGCAGATCGAGCGCGACCACCGGATCAAGTCTGAGATGCCTCAGCGCCACCGCGATCCCCGCTTCGACGCCGTTGTGGCCACCGATGAGATATCCGGACGCCGCCGGAGCCAACCCGTCAGCCACCAGAGCAGCCGAGCAGGCGATCACGCCATCGACGATCACCGGCAGGCGGTGGGCAGCCCCGCCAAGCACGTATCCGGCCATCGCTGCGTGCTCCAGCCCGCCGACGCCAGCCAGTGCCGCCACCGGACGCTCGGGTGTGGCAGCGTTCACCTCGATACCCTTGCGGATCGCGCCGATCTTTCGGGCGAGCGTCTCGTCGTCGGCGCCAGCACCCCGGCCGGTCACGGTGGCAACGTCCGCTCCCGTGAACACGCTTATCAAGGCGGCGGCAGGGGTGGTGTTGCCGATGCCGACCTCGCCCATCACCAAGCAGCGGTAGCCCTGTGCGTAGGCCTCATCCGCGGCCCGGATACCCACCTCCAGACCGGCGACAGCGTCGGCGATGCTCATCGCTGGGCCCTCGGTGAAGTCGTCGGTGCCGCGGCGAACGTTGACGTCGCGGACCGCGTCCAGATCGACCGGGGCGAGCAGACCGACATCGAAGACCCGGACGTCGGCGCCGGAGTTCCGAGCGAGAACGCTCACTGCCGCGCCACCGAGGGCGATGTTGGCGGCCATCTGCCGGGAGACGTCCTGCGGCCAGGGCGACACGCGTTGACCCGCCTGCACCCCGTGATCGCCGGCGAAGACCCCGACCAGGGCGGGAGCCGGGGCGGGTGGGGGGCACTGGCCGGAGATCGCGGACAGTTGGTTCCCCAGTGTCTCCAAGCGTCCCAGCGAGCCGGGCGGCTTGGTCAACGTGAGCTGGCGAGCCTCAGCGGCGGCGCGGGCGTCCTCGTCTACGGGGACGATGGCAGCGAGGGTGCGTGCCAGCAGCGAGTCGGGTTCGATCATGGTCAGCGGTCCTTTCGTCGTGCAGATTCAACCACAGCAGCCCGGATGATGCCCGCGCCGGGTGCTTCAGCTCTCTGGGCGCGAGGCCAGCGCGGGCTTCCATGCATGGTGTTCGGTGGCGAACTCTTCCGTGGCGACGTGAACAAGATCAGCTACATCCTCCGACGACCACCTCGCGGCCAAAGAGGAGTTCGCTGGCTTGCAGCACGGCACCTGGGGCGTTCGCTGTGGCGAGTCTCACCGGTTCCCGTGGTTCAGGTCGCTGCGATTCCCCAGGGAACTGAACCACGGGAACCCCGCGCGGGCCCCTGTCCGTGTGGGGCCGGTCGATGCCGGCGGCGTCTGATCCTAGGCCTCCGGTTCGGCATCCTCCGGGTCTGGCTCAGCGCCGGTGACCAACCGAGTCATTGTGAACTTCTCGGGGCCGACCTGGACCAGGGCGTAGTGGCTGTACGAGGTGCCTGAACTGGTGTAGGGCTCAGCCCCGACCCAATTGCCGCCCACGTTGACCTCTGCGGTGATCTTGCTCACCAGACACAGGCCTCTGCTGGATGCCTTCCACGTATCCCATGGCAGGGCCGTCCAGTCGTCCCCGTGACAGCCTGGATAGGTGACATGACCCTTCGCCTGATGGGATGTGGAATTGGTAATGGCGACCAAGGGATAACCCTCGAGCTTCTCCTCGCTCATGATGGTGTCCTTGCTTGTGAGGGTGGTATATACCAGCGGATACTGGTCGGATCAGTCTAACAACGTCGTCCAGATGAGTGACCAAGATGTTGCAGAATGCGCATCTTCTCGGGCGTGTTCCACGTGTTGGGTGTGAGCAGAGGTTGGCCGCCCGCCTCTGCAGCTTGTGGGGTCGGCTACGGGCGATGAACCGGCCGGCCAAGGACAGCGTCACGCGCAATGGTGCGATCAGGGCGGTGATCGTCACCAGGCTGACCAGGCTGAGGTCCACTGCTGGAGAGACACTCAGGGCCAATAGCGCGGGACCCGCCCTGAGCACCGCGCTGATTGAGTTGTTGCGCGTGCCGACCCGGAGTCGATTTGCCAGTTCCCACCTGCGACTGCACGTCCGAACTGATTGGGTGCATGCCGGATCCCGCGCCGGATGCGTCAGCCTTCCAGCCGCGCCTTGTCAGTCGGGTCGGTACTGAACTGCGTGGTGTACAACTCGGCGTACAGTCCGCCGCGGGCG
>CALMKG010000216.1 GCA_937867175.1 uncultured Propionibacterium sp.
TCCGTCGACCCGGACGACTTCCGCGGTTGACGTCGCCGTATGGTCGGTCGTGTGGACCACCGCAGGGCGAGTCGGCGAGCAAAATCGGACCCCGGAATCCCTGAACAGCGCGTAGTCACGACTCGAAGTGCTCCTGGAAAGCGGTTACCGAAGCGGTGGCTGTACCCAGATCAGGGAATTGTGGAGATCCCCGAGCGCGTCACGGCGAGGCTCTGACTCCTCAGCCGAGAATCACGTCGATCGTCCGGGCCGATCGGAGCGCAGACTCGCCGGTGCCCAGGCAGCGGCCGCGCCCCTGCAGCTCATCGATGATTGAGGCCACCAAGGGGCCGTGCACGTGCGGGGGATCGACCACTTCGAAGCTGCGCCCCTGGTCGCCACGGGCAGAAGTGGGCGTCGCCACATGGACCACGCTCACTTGCGGATCGTCGATCAGTTCTTGGCGTCGCTGCTCCAGCGTGGCACCCGGTGACGTTCGGCGTAGTCACGGGCGGCATCGGCGGTTCGCCGCATGACGTGCACCCGCCGCGAACCGGGGGCGTCGAAAATCGCTGCATTGGCCTTGACCTCGGTGACGTCGCCCACGCCGATGATTCCCCAGCCGATCACTGCGCCTCCTGGGGCTCGTCGGCCACCGCCCGCATTGCTGGCCGCAACCGCATCCACCATTGGTCGAAGGGGCGGCGGTGCTCGATGTCCACGAAGTCCGTGTTGGCATCGGACGCGCGCTCGGCGCCCGGGTAACAGCGCGACCGATTCGCCCGCAACGTCGCGGGTGAATCGGTCGCGCTGATTTGGCTGGCGACACTGAAGCCCTAGGCCTGCCTCGTCGGCTGCGAAGCCTCAGCGGTTCGCAGCGGCGACTCCGGTGCACGATTGGGGACGGGAGGCCCATCGTGTTTCACGTGAAACGAAAGTGGCCCAGCCCTCGGTGTCGCCAGGCGGGCGATTGACCGGGGCGACTCTGGTAATCGGCCGTGGCCGGGAGGACAATTGAACATGGCTTCCGTCCCGCCTTTGGCTGCGGAGTCGCTCCGCACACCCTGCACTCTCGAGGCCGTGCGGTTCACCACCACGGCCGACCTGCCCGGTTTGGGCGCCGACATCGGCGTACCCGGTCAAGAACGCGCACGCGACGCAGTCAAGTTCGGCGTCGGCCTGCGGGCCCCCGGCTACAACGTCTTCGTGCTCGGCCCGCCAGGGGTCGGCAAGCACACCCTGGTCCTGGACCTCGTCCGGGCCCGCGCAGATACCGAGCGGCTGCCCGACGACTGGGTGTATGTGCAGAACTTCGCCCAGCAGCACCGCCCCCGGGCGTTGCGGTTGCCGCACGGGGTGGGTGTCGGCTTCCGCGACGAAGTCCGCCGATTCAAGGAAGACGCGCGGGCGTCCATCGCAGCCCTGTTCGAGAGCGACGAGTACCGCAATCGTGCCGAGCAGATCGACACCGAGATCACCGAGCAGCAGCACCAGGCGTTCGAGTCGCTCGGTACCGATGCGGCGGCTCAGCAGATCGCACTCATCCAGACTCCGATGGGGTTCTCGCTGGCCCCGGTCGTCAACGAGGAGGTGATGACCAACGAACAGTTCACGCAGCTGCCCCCCGAAGAGAAGGCCCGCATCGAGTCCAGCATGAAGACGCTGCAGGAACGCCTGCAGAAGGTGATCCGTCAGGTGCAGCAGCTGCAGAAGACCAAGCGCGGCAGCATCAAGGATCTCGGCCGTGACATGTGCCAGACGACCGTCGCCGCCCTGGTCGACGACCTGCGCCGTGACTGCGCCGAACTGCCTGGTGTGCTCGACTGGCTCCAGCAACTGCAGGCCGATGTGCTGGAACACCTCGACCAGTTCCGGCGCAGCCCGGACGCCGAGCCCAATCCGTTGACCATCGACCAGGAACAGTTCTTCAGCCGCTACGACGTCAATGTCGTGATCGGCGACTGTGACGGCTGCGTCGGCGCGCCGATCGAATCGGAGGACAACCCCACCTACCCGAACCTGCTCGGCCGCATCGAGTATGTGGCCCGGTTCGGGACGCTGGTCACCGACCACAACCAGATCAAGCCGGGTGCCCTGCACCGCGCCAACGGCGGCTACCTGCTGCTGGACGCCCAGCGGCTGCTCACCCAGCCGTACGCCTGGGACGGCCTGAAACGCGCCCTGCGTACCGGCGAGATCCGTACCGAGTCGATCGGGCAGGCGTACGGCGTGATCAGCACCGCCGCCCTGGAGCCGGAGCCGATCCCGTTGGACGTGAAGGTCTTCCTACTCGGCGATCGGGCGTTGTATTACCTACTGGTCGCCTATGACCGCGAGTTCGGTGAGCTCTTCCGGGTGCCGGCCGATTTCGAGGACGAGGTCGACCGTACCCCGGAACTGGAGGCGCTCTACGCGCAACTCATCGCCACCATCGCCGGCCGTGAGGGCTGGCTGCCGTTGGAGCGCGCGGCCGTGGCCCGGACCATTGAGGAGGCCGCTCACTGGGCGGGTGACGCCCAGCGGATGTCCGCCCATCTTGAGGAGTTGACCGACCTGCTCCACGAGTCTGACTACCGGGCGCGGGGCGAACAGGCGGTCGCCATCACCGGTCAGCACGTCCAGGGCGCCATCGACGCCCGGCGCGCCCGCTCTGGACGCGTCCGCGAACGCGTCCAGGACGCCATCAGGCGTGGTGACCTGCACATCTCCACCAGCGGCGAGGTGACCGGGCAGGTGAACGGCCTGTCGGTCAGCATGTCAGCCGACCAGGCGTTCGCGTTCCCCACCCGAATCACCGCCAACACCCGGATGGGTGACGCCGGCGTGGTCGACATCCAACGTGAGGTGGCGCTGTCCGGGCCGATCCACTCCAAGGGTGTGCTCATCCTGGCGTCGCTGTTGGCCACCCGGTACTCGCCGGAGCGTCCGCCGTCACTTTCGGCAACTTTGGTCTTCGAGCAGACCTACGGATCGGTGGACGGCGATTCGGCGTCCATCGGCGAACTGTGCGCGTTGCTGTCGTCGTTGGGCGGTTTCCCGCTGCGCCAGAGCCTGGCGGTGACCGGTGCAGTCGACCAGCACGGGCGGGCGTTGCCCATCGGGGCGGTCAACGAGAAGATCGAGGGCTTCTTCGACATCTGCGTGACCCGCGGGCTCACCGGGGAACAAGGGGTGGTCATCCCGGCCGCGAACGTGCGGCACCTGATGTTGCGCAGTGACGTGGTCGAGGCGGTCGCCGCCGGGCGCTTCAACGTCTACGCCGTGGCTAGCGTGGACGAGGCGTTGGGTGTGCTGTCGGGTCTCGACCCGGACGCCGCCAATGCCCTGGTCGCCGAACGCTTGGAGCAGCTGTCCACCAAGCGCCTGGCGTACCTGAAGCAGGTGGGCGACCTCGAACGGCCCGCTGCGGCCACACCCGGACCGGCGGGGCCGGTGCCCGAACCTCCGGCACCCGAGCCGCCCGCACCCGAACCACCCACGCCAGGACCGCCAGCACCACCGCGCGAACCAGTCGTCCCGCCCACCCCACCCCCGCAGGGCCGGCCATGAACCACCGGACGCTGCGAGTCGTCCTCGCCCCACGCGCCGCCGTGGACGCTCGCCGACTGCTGGGCGAGGGTGTCGCGCTGGCGCGGGCGTTGGACGCGGACCTGGCGGCCGTCTTCGTGGAGGATGCCGATCTGCTGCGTTGGGGGTCGCTGCCGTTCAGTCAAGAGGTGGGCGTCGCGTCTGGGACGATCCGTCCGGCCGACACCGAGGCGCTGCGCCGCCTGCTGGCGCGGCGGGCCGGTGAGGTGCGGACCATCGTTGCGCAGGTGGCGGGCGGGGTCGGGGTGGCTTGGTCGTTCACGGTCACGCGTGGGGATCCGATCCGCGAGGCCCGCCGGGCCGCGGTCGGCGAGCAGGTGCTGCTGGAACCACCCCGCAGCGCGGTGCAGCACGCGGTCGGCCGGGTGGCGCCCGTCCCCAATCGGACGACAGTTGCAGTGCTGGCGTCGACCGAGCAGGACTCACCCGAACAGCAACGCGCGTGGGCGGCAGCCCGCAGGTTCGCCGGTGCGCATCCGGAAGCCGTCCTCACGCTCGGCTCGGCCGACCTGGTTGGTGGCCCGATCCCGCGTCTGCTGGTGGTCTCGTTGCCGTTGATCACCCGGACACCCGGCATGCTCGACCGCGTGCTGGCCGTGGCACGTTGCCCGGTGGTCCTGGTCGCTTGACCGCGGTTCAGACGGTCAGGCGCTTCTTCAGTTCGTGCTGGATGTCGGCACCCCGGAACAGCGGCATGATGATCAGCATCAGGAAGCTCAAGCCGACCGAGATCCACGACGGCAACGGGTTGGTGACCCAGCCGAGGGCGATGAACAGGCCGGGCACCACGCCAATCAGGATCGTCAACCACCAGTAGACGACGTAGTCACCCGGCCTCATGCGGGCGATCCGGGCGGCGATCAGCAGTGCCACCGTCGAGGAGCTGCAGGTGATCGGGATCACATAGGTGGTCGACCAGCCAGACCAGCCGTCCAGGTAGTCGCCGTAGACGCTGAGCAGGCAGGCGATCACGACCAGGTAGACGATGGACTTGGCGACGTTGCGGCGTTTGCGCACTGCGGTGATCGCGACCAGCCAAAGCGCGGCCAGTGCGAACACCACCAGGCGCAGGCCTTCGAACGGCCCGGGAAAGAAGAGCCGCAGCGCTAGCAGCCCGCTGACGACGATCAGCACCGAAACCAGCAGCAGCACGCGCAGCAATTGACCCACGTCAAACCGGGGCGGCACGTCCGGCCAGGGAGCTGGGGTCGGCTCGGTCACCGACCTGAGGCCGGCCCCGCACAGCGGGCAGTCGGTCCAGTCGCCGCGGACCTCGATGTCGCAGCGTGAGCACCTGCTCATGACCGGTCTCCCGCAGACTCGTCCACCGTCACCCGGGAGACCGAGACGCCCACCGGGACGCCCTTGCCGGTCAGGGCTCGGACGAAGGCCCGCTGGATATCCAGTTCGACGAACGGTGAGGTGAAGGTCAGCGTCAGTCGGCCTGCGTGGCTGATCATGCAGAACTGGGGACGCGCCGCTGAGACCATCAGGAAGACCGCCCCGACGTGGCTGTCGACCGCGTCCGGGAAGCCGGCCCGGCCCAGATTCGAGATCGCCACGGTAAGGCTGCGATTGTTGAACCGGTTGATACCGCCCAGGATCACGTCTTTCAGCGGACGAGGCAGCAGCCTGATCGCCGGGTTCAGCTCGAAGCCAATCAGCTTCACCAGCTTCGCCTCCAACGCTTCGGGCGTGGTCTGGGCCCGCAGTTGCTCGTTCAGTGAGCGGCAGACCGTGGGCAGGGACTCGTCGTCGGCACCGAAGTCATACTCGAGCCTGGTGGTGGCGAAGAAGTTCCGGGTCGAATTCGAGGGGAAGCGCTGGCGCAGGTCCACCGGCAGCGAGATCGCCATGGTGGCGTCCCGGGCGCGCTCGTCGACCTCCCGGATGGACTGCAGGAACAGGGCAGTCAGGAAGATGGTCACCGAGACACCGGCCTGCCTTGCCAGCTGCAGCACAGGTTCGGCGGGCATGTCGAGTTCGACCGCGCGGGTGCGGTGGTCCGGCGCCTTCCTGCCACGCACCCGGTGAATCCGGCGTCTGCCCCGGCTGACGATGGGCGGTGCCCGTCGGACATGCTCGTCGGGGATTCGCCCGGTGCGACTGCCCGCCTCCAGGGACGCCGACCGAGCCGCCTCGGCGAACTCGTCGGTTCGGTCTTGCCTGAAGTAACGGGTGAAGCTGTCGCGCTCAAGGCCATGTTCGACGGGCGCCGACTTGGGACGGTCGGCGAAGTCGTCGGGATGGCACGCCATGACGTACTCGGCGACCAGGTCGCGGAAGACGTGCATGGCGCCGGTCCCGTCGGACAGCGCATGGAAGACCTCAAGAGCGATGCGGTTGCGGTGGTAGACCACTCGGAAGAGCAGTTCGCGGCGATCGAAGTGGTAGAGGTGGTCGCAGAGCGGCCGGCGGTCGGGCACGACTCGTGGGCGCAGGTCGCTCTCTTCCAGGTAGTACCAGAAGATGCCTCGCCGCAACACGGAGTGGTAGAGCACGTACTGGTCGAAGACCCGGTCGAGGGCCTGCTGTAGCAGTTCCGGGTCGACCTCTTCGGCCATCTCGGCTGAGAGCCGGAAGACCTTGGAGTCGACTGAACTCATGGCCGCCAGGAAGATGTTGGACGCGTTGTCGAGCCGCACCCAGGTGCGTCTGCTCACGGTCGTGCCACCTCCGGTGCCGAACCGAGGAAGTCGTTGATCAGCCCATGCAGCCGGACGACCGGGGCGGCGAACCTGGGCAGGGTGAGGAAGCCATGGTAGGCCCCGTCGATCCGCTCGATCCGGACGGCGTTGCCGGCGGCCTCCAGCGCCTGCCCGTAGGCCTCCCCCTCGTCGCGCAGCAGGTCGAACTCGGCTGTCACGACCAGCGTGGTCGGCTGCCCCGACAGATCGTCGGCCAGCAGCGGCGCGATCCGCGGGTCGACGCGGGCCTCGGGGGAGGGCTCGTAGAGGGTCATGTAGTCCTGCACCTCGAGCGCGGTCAGCCGCAGGCCGGTACCGAACTGGCGGACCGAATCGAACGGCGAGGTCTGGGGGTCGTGATCGGGCCAGGTCGCCGGATAGAGCAGCACTTGGCGGCCGGGCAACGGCAGCCCAAGGTCGCGCAGACCCAGGCAGACAGCTGCCGCGAGATTGCCGCCGGCGGAGTCGCCGATCAGGGTTATCTGGGACGCATCTTCCAGGTCGAGCAGCCCCGGCTCGCGCAGGAGCACCTCGGCCACGCGGAAGCAGTCGTCGAAGCCGGCCGGGAACGGGTGCTCGGGTGCCAGACGGTAGTCGACCGACAGCACCACTCGTCCGGTGGCGTCGGCCAGCGCCGAGCATGCGGGGGTGTAGCTCTCGATGTCACCGGTGACCCAGCCGCCACCGTGCAGGAACAGCAGAACGTCCTGGTGGCGCCGTTCGGCGGGCAGCAGCACCCGCACCGGGATCTCGTGGGATTCGTCGTCGGCGAGGATCACCCGGTCGAGCACCTGGTAGCGGCCGGTCGGGCCGGCCAGCAGACGCTGGAAGCGCCTGACCTTCTGGTAGTCCTCCTGCATGTTCAGGCGAGGGGCGGCAAACAGGCTCATGATGGCAGCGACCAACTTGTTGGGCCGCGCGTGGTCCAGGTCGTCCCCACTCATGGGCCAACTGTACGTGGTCGGCCCCGGGCCTTGAGCGGGCCGATCACGGCACATCGACGCAGCCCTCCGCTGCCGCCGACTCGCGGCCGTCCGGGCCGACCACGACCACCCTCGCGCAGTTGCGTCCCGGCACCGCTTCGACGTCCAGGGAGCTGAGCGCCACCTCACGTGTGAGGTCTTCCCGATCCGGACGCCGCAGCGTCACCGCATAGTGCATGTCTGACTGCTTGGTCGGCTGCCAGGTCCAGTAGACCCGGCCGTCGCTGAGCTTGCCCACCACATCGGTGGTCGGCGCCGGCGGCGCGGCGATCGGGTCCTGGGGCTTGGTGGTGGTGGCCGGGGTCACCGGACGCACCGTGAGCCCGCCGCCCAGCAACGCCGCCGACACCCCACCCACGGTGGCCAGTACGGCTACCGCCACCAGCAGTGCGGCCACCCAGGGCCGGATGCCACGCTTGGTTGGCGCGTCGCGGGGCGGCCGCCAGGTGAACGGCGCCGCCCCCGGAGGCAAGGTCGCCTCGGGGTCGGCGTCGTCGGGGCCGGACATGCGTGCCAGGAGGGTTGGGCCGGGCCGGGCGTCGGTTGGCTGATCGCGGACCACCAGCGGTGTCGGGGTGAGCTTCAGTTCGGTTTGCACCTCGCGCAGCGCCTCGGCCAGCGCCAGTGCCGACGGGGTCCGGACGCCCGCCTCAGGTGCCAGCGCCATCCGCAGCACCGCCGCCAGAGTGGGGGGCACGTCGGGCCGGCCAAGCTCCGGCAGCCGTCCGGAGCGGACGCGGCCCACCACCGCCGGGATGGTGTTGTCGTCGCCGGGGTCTTCGAAGGGGCTGTGGCCGGCGAGCAGCGTCCACGCCGTGGCGGCCAGCGCATAGACGTCGAGGGTGGGGTGCACCAGAGCGCCGACCTGCTGCTGCTCGGGCGGTGCCCACAAAGGTGAGAACTCGCCGCCCTCGGCCTGATGGGTCCCGACCGGCAGGGTCGCCCCGAAGTCGGCCAGCACCGGACGAGACCAATGGGTGACCATGATGTTGCCCGGCTTGATGTCGCGGTGCACCAAGCCCTGCCGGTGCAGCGTCTCGGCCGCCGAACACAACTGCACCATCGTCTCGAGCGCCTGGGCGACCGGCATCGGCTGCCGGCGTACCTGCGCGGCCAGATCGGCGATCGGGCAGTACTCGAAGACCAAATAGGCCCGGCCATCTGGTGCCTGCCCCACCCCGTGCAACGTGACCACCGACGGGTGCCCGGCGACCGCCACCAGGGCGTCGGCCTCGCGGGCCAGCGCCGCGGCACCGTCGCCGTCGCCCACCGTCCGAAGTACCTTGATCGCGACCTCGCGGGACGGCGAGTGCTGCCGGTACAGGTGCACGTCGGCGAAGCCGCCGGTGCCGAGTTCTCGCAGCCAGGTGAACCCGGCCAACGTGGGTGGCGGGGTTGCCGACCGATTCATCTGCGACGCCCAGGACGCTGTGCCGCTCTGCGGGCGCGGTACCGGCGGCGCACCGAGCGCAGCGACAGCCGACGGCGCAGCAGCGTCCACCGGCCAACACCGACGGCCAGCGAAGACTCGAGTTCGGCGGTCTGCTGCCACGCGTTGGCCACTTGCTGTGGGCCGATCGGCTCGGGAGCGAAGGACGCAGTGTCCGCCTGCCGCGCCAGTCCGGCGACCGGCGGCAGCGCGACCCCGCTGTGCTCCCAGCTGGCTTCGAGTGCGGCTGGGTCGCCGGCCAGCAGTAGGGCTGCCTCCCGGCGGGTGAGCGAGTCCGGCACCGTCGCCCCGGCGTCCACAGCGTGGTCGACGAACTCATCCCAGGCGCCCGCCACGGCGGCGACCGGGTCGGAGT